>NZ_BAAAIJ010000051.1:174464-175221 GCF_039526005.1 Arthrobacter flavus
GCCCGGTGCGACCGCGGGGCGTTCGGATTCGAGAAAACCCTGGCTGCGGCCGAGATCGGCGCGGCGTTGCACCTGCCGGAGCGGACCGCCGGGTTCCTGATCGAACACAGCACCCTGCTGACCCGCCACCACCCGGGCACGTTGAACGCGTTGGAGGAGGGCAGACTCTCACGCCGTCACGCCTGGGCGGTTGTCGAAGAAGCCTCTGACATGCTCGACATCGACCCTGCCCTGGCCGCCGCCTACGAGGCTCGGCTGATCGCGCTGGCCGGTCAGACCACTGTGGCGAAGTTCTGCCGGCAGGCCCAACGGTTACGCGAAAAGCTGCATCCCGAACCCATCAGCAGCCGGCACCGGAAAGCTCTGCGGGAACGCGAGGTGGTCCTGAACCCCGCCCACGATGGGATGGCCTGGCTCGCAGCCTATCTGCCGACCGATCAGGCGGCCGGGATTTTCCACCGGGTCGATACCGCGGCCCGGGCGTTGCAGGGCCCCGACGAGGCCCGGACCCTCACCCAACTCCGGGCCGACGTTCTGGTGGATGTCCTCACCAGCGCCGGACCCACCAGATACCTGAATGAAACATCGGACCCCGCTGACAACGGTTCGAACGGGTCCCGCGGATCCAATCGGCCGGGGGAGGCCAGGACGTTTTGGGGTGTGCAGGCGAAGGTGTTCGTCACCGTCCCGGTGATGACTCTCCTCGGCGGGGATGTGCCGGGTGAGTTGGAAGGCTACGGTCCGATTGATCCCGAGA
>NZ_BAAAIJ010000051.1:175231-284132 GCF_039526005.1 Arthrobacter flavus
GGCACGGAAGCTCGCGGGTCACGCACCCTCGTTCACCAGGATCCTCACCCACCCCTTTACCGGTGCCAGGCTTGGCGCCGATGCGAGAACGTATCGGGTCCCGCAGGACCTGAAGGATGCGGTCCGGGTCAGGGACGGGACCTGCCGGCATCCCGGATGTAACCGGTTGGCGGTGTTCTGCGAACTCGACCACACCACCCCCTGGTCACACGGCGGCAAAACCAGCTACGGGAATCTGGCGTCGTTGTGTAAACGCCACCACATGTTCAAAACCGACGGCTACTGGCACTACCGACAACCCGACCCCGGGACGATCATCGCGATCTCGCCTGCCGGTGAAACCTACCTCACCCGACCCGACCCACCACCAGCACCACCACCCGACATACCCCCGCCCTTCTAGCCAACTCGGTTCTCCCCGGTGCTGCCCAGGAGGGTGAAGCTCCTCGGCTGAGATCGACGTCATTTTGGGCTGTGGATAACCGTTTGCAAATCTTTGGATTCGGTTATTCTGGTGTCTTCGATTGCTTCGACTCGGCCCGATCTTCCCGGGAGTCACAGTGTCACAGCTTCGCAGCACCCACCGTTCGCGGAGTGCGACCGCCGCGGTGGTCATAATCCTTGGTCTCCTGACAGCGGGGTGTCAGGGTGATCCCGACGTGCCGGGCCCGACGATTCCGGTCGTCTCAGCTCCGGCCACCACGTCGCAGAGCCCGTCCGAAGGCCCCACCCTCACGGTACCCACTACGCCCCAGCCGAGCCCCGCCTCGTCTGATGGCCCGGCGGCAAACCTCCCGGTGCCGGAGAAACCACCCCTGGCCGATGAGAATTCGGTCGAGGGACTTGAAGCCTTCACGGAGTACTGGTTCGAGCTCCTCAACTATGCGTACGTCACTAACGATTGGGCACCGCTTGAAGAAGTAACTGATCCCGGCTGCGACACCTGCGCGGCAATTAGATCTTCTGTCGAGGAAGTTTACGATGGCGGGCAATGGATTGCTGGGGCTGAAATTGAAGTGCTTAGGTTCGCCTCCAATTTTGAGGCAAATACGGCGGGATCAATCAACTCCTACGTCGAGAATCAGCAGGCCAAGATCATCTACTACGAATCCGATGGGACCGAGTTGGGCATGGACCCGAAGCAGTTTGAGCCATCCCTGGACGTGGTTATCGCTGTATGGGATGTGGATTCCTGGCTTCTCCTTGATTACGGGCGTCCGGAAGGCACATGAGTTGCCATGAAATCTGATCGCCTTGCCATGCTTCTCGTATTCATCTCCGCGTTCACAATGCACCTACCCGCACAATTTGCATCTGCCACCGAAAAACCTTCAGTATCTGCCCGCGACAGTAACTTCGTTGCTGACAACCAGACCAAATCCGTCAGGAATGAGGGAAATCTGACTGGAACCACCCCAGGAGGGACGCAGGCTGTTGAGCCCGCTCAACTTCCGGTGGACGACGGGGTGGATTACACGTATGAGCGGGTGTGTACTGCTGGCGCGCAGGACTTTATGGACCCTGCGTATTGCGTGCAGTTGAATGCCCAGTGTGATGCGCAGGCGGATGGGGTGTTAGTGCAGTGGATCGAGGTGAATCGCAATGTTAGTCCGCCGACTCGGACGGCGACGGGTCGCAGTGGGTGTTTGTATCCGGGTCAGCCGCCGACCGCCCCAACGGCGGGGACGCTGGAAGAAGCACCTATCGTCATTACGCTGACCGAGTTCGAGAGCCAACCGATTATCGCCGCCGGGGTGTTTTCCCAGCCGGATCACTTTGGGTTGCGGAATGCGCACAGCAATTTTTATGCGGTGGCAGAGGAGCAGGAGTTCACGTTCGAGTTCCAAAATGCCCAGATTCGGCTTCGGGCGTGGCCGGTCTCATATGAGTGGTCGTATGGTGACGGTTCACGTCTTCTCACGACAAACCCGGGCTCGGTGCTCCCCGGTGACGGCTTCGACATTGAGACCTTGACCAGTCATAGGTATTCGGAAACGGGCGACTACTTCGTCGGGCTGGATACCCTTTTCGCCGGAGATTATTCGGTGGATGGAGGTCCGTGGTTGCCGGTTGCTGGTCAGGCAAGGGTTTCCTCGGAGCCGCATTTGATGAGTATCTGGCGTAGCGAGCGGCACAGCGTCGCGGAGACCTGTCTCGAGAACCCCCAGGGCATCGGCTGCTGACCCACGGGGCGGCCCAAAGCCCAATCCAGTTAGTGTCCACTAACTGGACGAAGTGTCCATATAGTGAGACGCCGGCTCTCGCCGTTTGACACCCCCAAAAGGTGAGGGGAAACTACAGATATGCAGTTCGAATCCGTAGTAGTCCTTCTTACCAAGCGCGTGGCCTAAAGCCCGACTGGTAACACTACGTCACGCGCAACCCCTCACGGAGCCAACCAGGCTGAGGGGTTTTTTTGTTCCCACCGGACGCAAAGCGCACGACACCCGCAGTACACGAGCAGTATCGATTCATCAAGGAAGTCACCAATGTCCAAGGGATCGCCCTCCAGCCCCTCGCTGATGGCCAAACCAACCGCTCCGGCGGCCCCGGCGCGTAGCCACACCCGTGACTCAGTGCAAGCCGTCCAGCCCACTGCCGTCCGAGGCCCAAACACCGTAGTTCCGCCTACAGAGATGCTCGGATCGGCAGCGATCGTCCGCTCTCTTGAGGAGCTCGGCGTCGACGACATCTTCGGCCTTCCTGGCGGAGCCATTCTTCCGACCTACGATCCGTTGCTCGCCTCCACAAAGCTCAGGCATATCCTGGTGCGCCACGAACAGGGCGCCGGGCATGCGGCCCAGGGCTATGCCATGGTGACCGGCCGGCCGGGTGTCTGCATCGTCACTTCCGGTCCCGGCGCTACCAACCTGGTCACTGCCATCGCCGACGCCCACATGGATTCCGTCCCGATGGTCATCATCACCGGCCAGGTCAACAGCGCTGTGATCGGCTCGGATGCCTTCCAGGAAGCCGACATCGTGGGCATCACTATGCCCATCACCAAGCACTCCTACCTGGTCACCAAGGCCGCCGACATCCCTCGAATCATTGCCGAGGCCTTCCATATCGCATCGACCGGCCGTCCCGGCCCGGTACTCGTCGACATCTCCAAAGACGCACAGCAGGCGATGACGACGTTCTCGTGGCCGCCCAAGATCGACCTGCCCGGCTACCGGACAGTGGTGCGCGGTCACTCGAAGCAGGTTCGTGAGGCAGCCCGGCTGATCGGCGAGTCCCAGCGTCCCGTGTTCTACGTGGGCGGCGGGGTCATCAAGGCCCATGGTGCCGCGGAACTGCTGGAACTCGCTGAGCTGGTTGGCGCACCCGTAGTCACCACACTGATGGCGCGCGGCGTGTTTCCGGATTCGCACCAGCAGCACGTCGGCATGCCGGGCATGCACGGCTCAGTGTCAGCCGTAACCGCGCTGCAGCAGTCCGACCTGCTCATCACCCTGGGCGCCCGGTTCGATGACCGGGTCACCGGTGTCCTGTCCACCTTCGCGCCCGGCGCGAAGGTGATCCACGCGGACATCGATCCCGCCGAAATCTCCAAGAACCGCACCGCAGACGTTCCCATTGTCGGCTCGGTCAAAGAGATCATGCCCGAGCTCACCAACGCCCTGCGCGAGCAGTTCGCCGCCACCGGCGCGCCGAATATCGACGCCTGGTGGACCATGATCAACCGGCTCCGCGAGACGTACCCCATGGGCTACACCCAGCCTGACGACGGCCTGTCAGCACCACAGCATGTGATCAAGCGGATCGGCGAGATGACCGGACCTGAGGGGGTCTACGCCGCAGGCGTGGGCCAGCACCAGATGTGGGCTGCACAGTTCATCAAGTATGAGCGCCCTCACGCCTGGCTGAACTCCGGTGGCCTCGGCACGATGGGATACGCGGTGCCCGCAGCGATGGGTGCCAAGGTGGGTAACCCGGACCGTGTGGTCTGGGCGATCGACGGCGACGGCTGCTTCCAGATGACCAACCAGGAACTGGCCACCTGTGTGATCAACAACATCCCCATCAAGGTGGCAGTCATCAACAACTCGTCCCTCGGGATGGTCCGCCAGTGGCAGACTCTTTTCTACGAGGGCCGGTATTCGAACACTGACCTGAACACGGGTCACGACACGGCCCGCGTCCCCGACTTCGTGAAGCTGGCCGACGCCTACGGGTGCGCGGGTCTGCGCTGCGAACGGGACGAAGACATCGATTCCACCATCGCCCAGGCACTGGAAATCAATGACCGTCCTGTGGTCATCGACTTCGTTGTCAGCCGCGACTCAATGGTGTGGCCGATGGTCCCCTCGGGAGTCAGCAACGACCTCATCCAGATCGCCCGCAATATGACCCCAGACTGGGAGCAGGAGGACTAACATGGCTCGTCACACGCTTTCCGTTCTGGTGGAGGACGTCCCCGGCGTCCTGACCCGCGTCGCCAGTCTCTTTGCGCGCCGCGCGTTCAACATCAATTCTTTGGCAGTTGGCCCCACCGAGGTCCCGGGTATGTCCCGGATCACGGTGGTGGTCGAGGCCGAGGGTGACCTGCTGGAGCAGGTCACCAAACAGCTGAACAAGCTCATCAACGTGATCAAGATTGTTGAGCTGGTTCCCGACTCCTCCGTGCAGCGAGACCACATCCTGGTCAAGGTACGGGCAGATGCCGCAACACGGCTGCAGGTAACCCAGGCAGCCGACCTGTTCCGCGCATCGGTGGTCGACGTCTCAACCGACGCCCTGATCATCGAAGCCACCGGCACCGCCGAAAAGCTCACAGCACTCCTGTCAGTGCTGGAGCCGTTCGGGATCCGCGAAATTGTACAGTCCGGAACCCTGGCTGTTGGCCGCGGGGCAAAGTCCATGAGCGACCGCGCCCTGCGCAGCGCCTGACACCTAACGGCAGTTCTACCCAAAAGACCACAAGCTGGACTCCAGCAAGAAAACACACAGGAGAAAACCAAGTGACTGAGTTGTTCTACGACGACGATGCAGACCTTTCAATCATCCAGGGCCGCACCGTGGCTGTTATTGGCTATGGCAGCCAGGGGCACGCGCACGCGCTGAGCCTCCGCGACTCAGGCGTCGACGTCCGTGTTGGCCTCAAAGAGGGTTCGAAGTCCCGTGCCAAGGCGGAGGCCGAAGGGCTTCGCGTGCTGAGCGTCGCTGACGCCACCGCCGAGGCCGACCTCATCATGGTGCTCACCCCGGACCAGGTGCAGCGCCACGTGTACGCGGAGGACATTGCCCCCAATCTGCAGGCCGGTGACGCACTGTTCTTCGGTCACGGTTTCAATATCCGCTACGGCTACATCAAGGCACCGGCCGACGTCGACGTCGCCCTGGTTGCGCCCAAGGGCCCCGGCCACATTGTGCGCCGCGAATTTGAGGCCGGCCGCGGCGTCCCCGATCTGATCGCCGTCGAGCAGAACCCATCCGGCAAGGCCCGCGAACTCGCGCTGTCCTACGCCAAGGCCATCGGCGGCACCCGCGCCGGGGTCATCGAGACCACCTTCACCGAGGAGACCGAAACCGATCTCTTCGGCGAGCAGGCAGTCCTCTGCGGTGGAGCATCGCAGCTCATCCAGTACGGTTTCGAAACCCTGACCGAGGCCGGCTACAAGCCGGAGGTCGCCTACTTCGAGGTGCTCCACGAGCTGAAACTGATCGTTGACCTGATGGTGGAAGGCGGCATCGCCAAGCAGCGCTGGAGCGTTTCCGACACGGCTGAGTACGGCGACTACGTCTCCGGCCCCCGCGTCATCGATCCCTCGGTGAAGGAGAACATGAAGGCTGTCCTCGCGGACATCCAGAACGGGGCCTTCGCCAAGCGCTTCATCGACGACCAGGACAACGGCGGCAAGGAATTCGCCGAGCTGCGCAAGAAGGGCGAGGACCACCCGATCGAGGCCACTGGCCGCGAACTGCGGAAGCTCTTCTCCTGGATCAAGACGAACGACGACTACAACGAGGGTTCAGTAGCCCGCTAGATACCGTCGTCTGACCGACACAGCACCAGCACTCGGCCAGGGCCCTTCGGAGTCCTGGCCGAGTGCTGCGCTGTGGCGTCGTCCGGCCCGGTGAGTAACAAAGCGGGCCCGGGCGCACCGCCCATTTAGACTTGCCACATCCCCTCGAATTGTCTAACTCACACAGCACAGCAGCGAAGGATCACCCCCGTGACCAGCAAACCCGTAGTTCTCCTTGCCGAGGAGCTGTCCCCAGCCACTGTTGAGGCCTTGGGCCCCGACTTTGAGATCCGGCAGACCGACGGTTCGGATCGGGCCCAGCTGCTCGCCGCGATTGTCGACGTCGACGCCATCCTGGTGCGCTCCGCCACCCAGGTGGACGCCGAAGCCATCGCCGCAGCACCGAACCTGAAGGTCATAGCCCGCGCCGGCGTCGGCCTGGACAACGTCGACATCAAGGCCGCCACGCAGGCCGGTGTCATGGTGGTCAATGCTCCGACCTCCAACATCATTTCCGCCGCCGAGTTGACCGTCGGCCACATCCTGAGCCTCGCCCGCCACATTCCGCAGGCCAGCGCCGCACTCAAAGGCGGCGAGTGGAAGCGTTCCAAGTACTCGGGTATCGAACTGTACGAGAAGAAGATCGGCATCATCGGTCTCGGGCGCATCGGCGCCCTCGTCGCGGCCCGCCTGCAGGGCTTTGACACCGAGATCCTCGCCTACGATCCGTACATCACCTCGGCCCGTGCCGCCCAGCTCGGCGTCCACCTGGTCACCCTGGACGAGCTCCTCGAACAGTCAGACTTCATCACCATCCACATGCCGAAAACCCCCGAGACGCTGGGCATGCTTGGCGAAGCCGCCTTCAAGAAAATGAAGTCCTCGGCCTACGTCGTCAACGTGGCCCGCGGCGGCCTCGTGGATGAGGCAGCGCTGTTCACGGCGTTGCAGGCCAACGAGATTGCCGGCGCCGGTGTCGACGTTTTCGTCACCGAGCCCAGCACCGACCTGCCGTTCTTTACCCTCGACAACGTGGTGGTCACCCCGCATCTCGGTGCATCCACCGACGAGGCGCAGGAAAAAGCCGGGGTGTCTGTTGCCAAATCGGTCCGCCTCGCCCTGGCTGGTGAACTGGTGCCCGACGCCGTCAACGTGGCCGGCGGCGTCATCGCACCCGAGGTGCGCCCCGGAATCCCGCTGATCGAAAAGCTTGGCCGGATCTTCACCGCCCTGACCCACGACTCACTCACCCAGATCGAGGTCGAGGTCGCCGGAGAAATTGCCTCCCTGGACGTGAAGGCGCTGGAACTCGCAGCCCTCAAGGGGGTCTTCACCGACATTGTCTCCGAGCAGGTTTCCTACGTGAATGCCCCCATCCTCGCCGAGCAGCGGGGCATCAACACCCGGCTGGTCACCACCCCCGAATCGGAGGAGTACCGCAACGTGCTCACCATCCGGGGCGCGTTGTCGGACGGATCGCAGATCTCGGTGGCAGGCACCCTGACCGGCCCCAAGCAGATCGAGAAGCTGGTGGGCGTCAACGGCTACGACCTTGAAATCCCGATCAGCGAGCACCTGCTGGTCCTCCTTTACCAGGACCGTCCCGGCGTGATTGGTACCCTCGGCCGGTTGCTGGGGGAGAAGGACATCAACATTGCCGGCATGCAGGTGGCCCGCAACACCGAGGGTGGCCAGGCCCTGTCCCTCCTCACCGTCGACAGCGCGGTTCCACAGGACGTGCTTGACGCCCTCAAGGAAGCGATCGGCGCGACGGTGGCACGCGAAGTGGATCTGCAGAGCTAGCCACCGAGGTGCTTCAGGGCCTCTCTCCGCGACAGCGGTGAGAGGCCCTGTTCGTTGTCCTGAACAAAGGCCATCACCCAGTCGGGATCCGTCTTCGCATACTCCCTCAGCGCCCACCCGATGGCCTTGCGGATGAAGAACTCCTTGCCGTAGAGGCTGTCCTCGAGGTTCATTGCGACGACGTAGGCCAGTAGATCAGTGTCCGTGGCCGCCTTCCTGGAAAGCTGGCACAGGATCGCGGTGCGGCGGACCCAGAGGTGACCGTCCCGGGCCCAGGACTGCATCTGCGGCGCCACGGTTTCCGGTGATGCCCGCAGGATCGGTCCCACCCCGTGACTGGCAATCACGTCGATGAAGTCCCACCAGGCGCCGGTCTCCACCAGATGCCGGTACAGGTTCAGCGTCTCCTGATCCTGGTATCCGCTGTACAGCCGGTGCGTCGCGAGGGCGACGGCGGCGTACCGTTCCTCCCGGAAAGTCGCCCCGTCCCACAACTGGTGGACGGCCCAGTCCCACTGGGCCCGGTCAGCGAGCGGGTGCCCAGCGAGAACCGTCCGACACACCCGCTTGAACGGTGGGGACTGAACCCCCAGGTACGGCATCGCCGATTTCATGTAGGCCTGCATCTGGGGTGCCTTCGCCGGGTCAGCAACGGCTCGCAGCTCAGCCCTCAGGGCAGCCACCAGCTGTGCTGCTGCAGAGCCCCGCGTGGCTGCGGGCTCGCCGTCGTCGTGCGCCGGATCAGGGGCCATGCCAGGGACGTTACCAGTGGGACGCCCGGTCACGAAGCGACAACCGACATGAAAACAGGGTAATTTCGAAGGGTGACATCCACAGAGCAGCTGCCCCCGTATTACCTCACCACCGCCATCTCGTACCCCAACGGGACCCCGCACATCGGCCACGCCTACGAGGCGATCGCCACCGACGCGCTGGCCAGGTTCAAACGGCTCGACGGCTACGACGTGATGTTCCTGACCGGAACTGACGAGCACGGGCTGAAGATGCAGCAGACCGCGGACAAGGAAGGCATCCCCGTCCGCGACCTGGCCACCCGCAACGCGCAGGCATTCCAGGCCATGAACGACGACGTCGGCAGCTCCTACAACCGGTTCATCCGCACCACCGACGCCGACCATTATGCGGCTGCCTCCGCCATCTGGAAGCTGATGGAAGCCCGGGGGGACATCTACCTGGACAAGTACGCCGGCTGGTATTCGGTGCGGGACGAGGCGTTCCACAGTGAGGACGACACCGACGTCCGCGAGGATGGCGTCCGCTACGCCACGGAGACCGACACCGAGGTGACCTGGACCGAGGAGGAGAGCTACTTCTTCCGGCTCTCCGCCTATCAGGACAGGCTCCTTGCCCTGTACTCCGACCAGCCCGAGTTCGGCGCGCCCCAATCCCGGTTCAACGAGGTGATCAGCTTCGTCAAGCGCGGCCTCGAGGACCTGTCGATCAGCCGCACCACCTTCGACTGGGGAGTACCCGTCCCCGGGAACAAGGACCACGTGATGTATGTGTGGGTGGACGCGCTCACCAACTACCTCACCGGCGTCGGCTTCCCCGACACCGAGTCGGAACGGTTCAAAAAGTACTGGCCGGCCGACGTCCATGTCATCGGCAAGGACATCTCGCGGTTCCACGCCATCTACTGGCCAGCGTTCCTGATGTCGGCCGGACTCGAACTGCCACAGCGGATCATGATCCACGGGTTCCTGTTCAACAAGGGCGTGAAGATGTCCAAGTCGCTCGGCAACACGGTTGCGCCGAAGGACTGGGTGGACCAGTACGGTCTGGACCAGATCCGGTTCTTCCTGCTGCGTGAGGTGCCCTTCGGTGCTGACGGGTCCTACAGCCATGAGGCGATCGTGGGCCGGATGAACTCCGACCTGGCGAACAACCTGGGCAACCTCGCCCAGCGATCGCTGTCGATGGTGGCCAAGAACTGCGACGCGCAGGTGCCCTCGCCGTCGTCGTTCGCGCCGGCCGATGAGGCGATCCTGGCCCAGGCCAACGGACTCCTGGAGTCGTCCCGTGCCGCGTTCGACCGGCAGGAATTCTCCCGTGCACTGGAACTGATCTGGGGAGTGCTGGGCGACACCAACGCCTACTTCGCGGACCAGCAGCCCTGGGTGCTAAGGAAAACCGACACCGAGCGGATGAACACGGTGCTGTACGCGACGCTGGAGGTGCTGCGGATCGTGTCGATCCTCGCGCAGCCGGTGATGCCTGAGGGCGCCGGCCGGCTCCTCACCGCCCTGGGTCAGGGCACCGGGCCCGACGACGCCGCCCGCCAGTTCAGCGCCATCGCCACGCCGCTGGTGGCCGGTACCGCGTTGCCGGCACCAGCGCCGATCTTCCCGAAGTACGAGGAGCCCGCCGAGGGCTAGCCGCTGTTGCACGGCAACCCCGGCGGAGGTGCCCGGCGGGTTAGTGGTCGCCGGAGAGGAAACGCTCGGCCGCCGTCTCCCGCATCACCTGCGCGAGCTGTTCCTGCTGTTTGCGGGCCCGATCGGTCAGGCGGCGCAGTTGCTCGGCGTCCAGTTCGGTTGACCCAGCCTCGGTGAGGGCATCCAGCGTTTCCCACATACATTCCTTGCCGCGGACGGCGCTCTGCAGGGCTTCCAGCTCTAGCTGGGCGCCACTGCCCTTGGCCGAGCGGCGAAGGTTCAGGGGATTGATCCGGCTCAGCTGCGCCCCAACCTGGGCGATGACCATCTTGACCCTGCTCGGTGTGTAGCCGAGGGAACTGATGATCTGCGCGAGTTCGTCGCGGTCGGCCGAGATCTCCCTGGTCAGCGAGGCGAAGGTCTGCTCGTGCTTGGTGCCACGCCAGGACACCTGGGCGGTTGAGAACAGTTTCACTCCGGAAGCCGCTGCCACCAGATGGTCATCCAGGTAGGCGGACAGCCTGCTGGAATCGGCAGGATTCGAGTTGCTGCGGGGGGCCGGGGAACGATCCATGGGTATACCTTTCGGGCGGAATCTGCAAAGAATGATGACCTTCATCTTCGCAGATTCCGCCTCCAGCGGCTTGAGGGCTTACGCCATCGCGAGTCCCTCGACGGGCGACAGACGTGCAGCCCGGCGGGCCGGCAGCACCGATGCCAACAGTGCGGCGACGACGGCGACGGCGACCACCCCCAGCAGCTGTAGCCAGGGGATCGACGGCGTGACCGGGGTGATTGCACCCAGCGCCGACTGCACGCCCAGCCACCCATACACCACCCCGAGCAGGCAGCCGAAAGCGGCAGCGACACCGGCGATGAGCACAGCCTCGACGGCGAGCATCCCCCGCAGCTGACCACGGGTCAGGCCCAGCGCCCGCAGCAGGGAGGACTCCCTGGTGCGTTCAAGGACAGACAGCGACAGCGTATTGGCAACACCGATCAGCGCAATCAGCACAGCGACGGCGAGTAGTGCTGTCACCACGAGGAGAATGACATCGATGATCTCGTTGAACGACACCCGTTCAATGGCAGCTCCGTTGACCTGGTACTCGGAGACATTCAGCGCCTCGACAATCTCTGACCGAAGCCCGGTCACTCCCGCAGCGTCGAGCGAGTCATCAAGTTTCAGCCACAGGATCCCAGTCTCGTCGCCGAGTGCTGCGACACCAGGCAGGGGTGCCGTCCCCAGCTCCGCAGCTGTGGTGGCGGTGATCGTTGGTACGAAAATCTGGGTCTGTACCTCCTGAACCGGCAGGGTCACCGGACCGTCCGCACCCATCAGGGTCACCTCGGTGAGCCCGGAGTCCTGGGGCATGAACACTACGTCGTCCACCAGTTCGAGGTCCTTACTGCGGAGGACCGCCTCGGCTTCGCTGGCGGAAATCGCGTAGACCGGCATGGCACCGGCTGCGTCGTCGGAGACAGCGGCGACCGACAGGGCCAGCGCCGCATCAACACCGTCCAGCCGTTCAACCGTCGTCACAGCAGCGTCAGCCGTGGCGACATTCCCGACTTCCTGCACCGCAAGGTCCACCGGATAGTTGGCTCCCAGCTCGGCTTCGAACGCTGTCCGCGAGGTTTGCGCGCCGGCCATCATCATGGTGACCAGGGTGACTCCCACCAGCAGTGCGCTGGCAGTGGCAGTGGTCCTGGCGGGATTGCGGACTGCGTTGATCGCCGCCAGCCGACCTGGTACACCCAAGGGGGTGGCAAGCTTCCCGACGGCGGTCACCAGCGCGGGGAGGAACAGTGACGCGCACAGGAGCACGCCCACGAAGGACAACACTCCACCCGGCAGCGCGATCAGCAGCGTTGATGTGGCGGCGCCCGCCCCGAGCAAGCCCGCCCCGAGCAGAACCAGCACCAGTCCGAGGAACAGCCGTGCCTTGCCCCTGCGGGTTTCGGTCGTGGCCTCCTCAGCTGGTCGCAGCGCCTCGAGCGGTGCGACGGCGGTGGCAGCCCGGGCCGGCACGAACGCGGCCACCAGGGTCATCACGACGCCGACGATGAGACCGACCATGACCGACGACGCCGGAATGGCAAGGGTGGCGAACTCGGTGCCATCCTGCGCGGCGGCAAGACTGACCAGTGCCCACATCACGCCAGCGGCCAACAGCACGCCGAGGACTGACGACACCAGGCCCACAATGCCCGCCTCGATCAGGACCGAACGACGAATCTGTGCCCGGGATGCACCGATGCAGCGTAGCAACGCCAGGTCACGGGTCCGCTGCGCGACGAGCACGGAGAACGTGTTGGAGATGACCAGCGCGGTCACCAGGACCGCGACGACGGCGAAGGCCAGCAGGATCACCGTCAACTGGTCGGTGCCTCCCGAGAGGGCGGCGACGTCGGCCGTCACCTGTTCGGCGCTGGTGCGGACCTCGGCGGACACTCCCGCAGACGAAAGAGCTGACGCCGTAGCAGTGCGGACGTCCGCCACGGTGGCTGATCCGTCGAGGGCCAGCTGGGCAGTGGTGGCCTGGGGTGGAGCCTCACCGGGGGAGAAGATGCTGAGCGACTCCACCAGCTCCGGTGCGGCGTACACCTGCGGCAACCCGGCGAGATAGGGATCGGCAGAGTTCTCGGTGATCCCCGTCAGCGTGACAGTCATGATCTTCGGGGGCAGCGGTTCGCCGGCCGGGGAATACTGGGTCTGCTCCAGCGCGAAGCTGTCGCCGACACCCAGTCCCAGTTGGGAGGCCGCCGCCTTGTCGATGGTGATTCCAGTGCCATCGACTGGTAGGCGACCGTCAGCGAGGATCAGGGACTGAAGCTCATCGGGGGCGGTGCTCAGGACGAAGACGTCCGCCGGTCCCGTCGGGAGACGCAGGGTAGAGATGGTTCGTTGTGCGGCATGTACGGCTGATACGGCGTCGATAGCTGAGAGGAGTCGCTCGGTTTCCATCGCCGATCCGGCGCCCTCCTCGAGGGAGACCACCAGGTCGGCCTTCGCATAGGTGGCGCCGAGGCTTTGCTGAAGGGTCGCCTGCGTGGTGCCTGAGACCATCAGGGTTGTTGAGAGGAATCCGACGCCGAGCATGACCGCCAGCGCCACCGCAACAAACCGTCGGGCATTAATCCGGAGTTGGGCAAGTGCCACCTGCAGCACGGCCTATGCTCCCAGTCCGGCGAGAGCCTTGGAGATGACGTCAGGTGTACTGCGGTCCAGCTGGCCCACCAGTTCGCCGTCGTTCATCAGCAGGACCCTGTCAGCATAGGAAGCGGCCACGGGATCGTGGGTCACCATGATGATGCTTTGCCCCATTTCCCGCGTGCTGCGCCGCAGCAGGGAAAGCACCTCCGCGCCGGAGCGCGAGTCGAGGTTACCGGTGGGCTCATCACCGAACAGGACATCGGGGCGGGTCAGCAGCGCACGGGCAACTGCCACGCGCTGCTGCTGGCCACCGGACAGCTCATGTGGCCGGTGCGTGAGCCGGTCCGTCAGCCCAAGGGTGGTGCAGATCTGGGACAGCCAGTCGGCGTCGACAGTACCGCCGGCGAGCGCCACCGGCAGGGTGATGTTTTGTTCGGCGGTCAGCGTGGGGATCAGATTGTAGGCCTGGAAGACGAAACCGATCCGGTCGCGCCGCAGGCGGGTCAGCTCATTGTCCGACAGCCCGGTGATCTCAGTCCCGCCGATCCAGACGCGGCCGGAGTCGGCGGTGTCCAGGCCTGCCAGGCAATGCATCAGCGTGGATTTGCCCGATCCGGACGGGCCCATGATGGCGGTGAACGTGGCCCGCTCGAAGGTGACGCTGACCTCCTTCAGTGCGTGCACCCTGGTATCCGCGCGCCCGTAGGTCTTGGAGAGTGAGTCGGCGGACGCCGCGGGTCCTGTTCCGGAGGGTCCAGGGGCGGCGGACGGCGTCGACAAATGGTCGGCAGTGTTTGCAGAAGTTCTCATGCTTCAACGCTAGGGCGGCGGGCTTCGTGGCGGATCAGCCTACGGTCCGGTCTCCTCTGACACTTTCCTCATCCCGTGGGATGAGCCACACCAGCGCGCTGGGGGGAGGGGGTTCAGGACTAGGGGTGCACCACACCGGTTTCATAGGCGATCAGCACAGCCTGAACCCGGTCCCGGGCCTGCAGCTTCGCCAGAATATGGCCCACGTGGGTTTTCACCGTCGCCTCGGACAGGTAAAGGCTGCCCGCGATCTCTGGGTTCGACAGTCCACGGGCAATCAGCCCGAAGACCTCCCGCTCACGCACCGTCAGGGACTTGACCGACTCGGCATTGGAGCCCGCAGCGGGGGAGGACCGGCGCAGCATCGGAGCCACATGGTCAAGCAGCCGCCGGGTGGTGGACGGCGCTATCACTGCGTCCCCCCGGTATACGGTGCGGATCGCCTCAAGCAGTTCCTCCGGCGGCGCATCCTTGAGCAGGAAGCCGCTCGCGCCCGCCTGGATGGCTGCCAGGGCATATTCATCCAGATCAAAGGTGGTCAGCACCACAATCTTCGGCCCGGTTCGTTGCTCCGATCCGGCCCGGCCCGACCCTTGCTCCAGGATACGACGGGTTGCCTCGATGCCGTCCATGCCGGGCATCCGGACGTCCATCAGCACCACGTCGGCACGGGTGGTGTTCAACGCGGCGACTGCTTCGGTCCCATTTCCCGCCTCGCACACGACCCGCAGGTCAGGCTGGGAGTTGATGAGCATGGTGAAGCCACTGCGGACCAGCCGCTGGTCATCCACCAGAGCCACCCGGATGACGGGGCTCTGTGGAGCGGTATTAGTGGGCGCTGGGTTGATGGGCACTGTCAGGCTTCCGTGTAGGGGATGAATGCTGTGATGCGGTACCCGCCGCCGGCTTGCGCTGCGGCGGCCAGATCCCCATCGTAAAGTCTGAGTCTTTCGCGCATCCCCTTGATGCCTTGCTCCGCCCCCGTGGAGGAGGGGTCGGCACCTGCGCCGCGACCGTCGTCGTCGATGGTGAGGTTCAGGCCGCGGGGCGTCCAGGCGAGGGCGACGACGGCGCGAGCGTTGGGTCCCGCATGCTTCAGCACGTTGGTGAGGGACTCCTGCACCACGCGGTAGGCGGTCAGCTCGGCTCCGGCAGGAAGCTCCCGCCGGCCGGTGCCTTTGACTGTGTAGCCGGTGCTGAGCCCGGCGTGCTGAACTGTCTCAATCAGCGTGGGGATGTCGGCGAGCACCGGGAGCGGACGGGTGGAGGTTTCCTCATCTCCGCGCAGGACGCCCAGCAGGCGGCGCATCTCGCGCAGCGATGCCCTGCCGGTGTCAGCGATCGTGCCGAGCGTTGCGGGAGCCACCTCGGCGTCGTGCGCGCTCGCGTACCTGGCACCGTCGGCCTGGGTGATGATGACCGAAAGGGAGTGGGCGACGATGTCGTGCATTTCGCGGGCAATGTGGCTGCGTTCGTCGGCGGCCGCCAGATCCCGCTCCTGCTGGCGTTCCACCTCCAGGCGCCGGGCCCGGTCTTCAAGGGCCTGGAGGGTGAGCCGGCGGTTTCGGGCCAGGTCACCGAACGTCCAGCACAACAGGATCAGAGCCTGAATCAGGACAGCGATGACAACGAACAACGGCAGGGAGGCGTCCCTCATCTCGAGCGGGCTGATGCCATACTCGCGGCTGTACCTCAGCAGGCCGGCGAAACACCCAACCGAAGCGACCGCAAGCCCGCCAAGACTGGCCCATCGGGGCGCATACGCAGCCAGGGCATACAGGGCAATCAGTACTGCCACCTGGCCAGGCAACGGCCATACATAGAAAATGATCTGCAGCACAGAGACGGTTGCGATCAGTCCTGCAGCAAGAACGGGCCGTGATCGCCGCCAGGCGAGCGGAAGAATCAGCCCGACTGCCGCCAGCAGTTCAAGGGGGCCGACACCCGAGAGGACCGTGGGGGTCACCAGTAGCAGGAACAGCACCACCATGATCACGCAGTCCACGCGGCCCGGATGGGCGCGCAGCAATCGTGCGAGGCGATGATGGAGGTCCATGAAACCCCACTCTAGGGCCGGAAAGCGGCTGGAACATCAACCCGCGGGTGGAGATCCGAGTCGGACGCAGATCACCGCATGGTGGCGTCGTCTCAAAAAGTGAGACAGGTTGTCCATCATGTGGTCGCTATCCCTAGCCTGTTCCTATGAGCGAACCATCTTCAACAGTCCAGCTGGCCGTCATCCCGGGCGACGGAATCGGCCCCGAGGTCATCGCAGAAGCGGTCAAGGTGCTCCACAGTGTCACCTCGGACCTCGACACCACCTTCGCCCTGACCGAATACCAGCTTGGTGCCGAACACTGGCTCGCATCGGGTGAGACTCTTCCCGATGAGACCCTCGCAAAGCTCCGCGACCATGACGCGATCCTCTTTGGTGCAGTCGGTGCTGCCCCGGGCGATACCCGCATCCCCTCGGGGCTGATCGAACGCGAGATGCTGCTGAAACTCCGGTTCTCCCTCGACCACTTCGTGAACCTGCGACCCTCCCGGCTCTATCCAGGCATCGCGAGCCCTCTCGCTTCACCCGGCGATGTCGACTTCATCGTCGTCCGCGAAGGTACCGAGGGACCCTACGCAGGCAACGGCGGTACTCTCCGCGGCGGCACCCCCCACGAGATTGCCACCGAGGTCTCCCTCAACACCGCCCACGGGGTGGAGCGGGTGGTCCGCGACGCGTTCCGCCGGGCCAATGATCGCCCCCGCCGCCACCTGACCCTCGTTCACAAGCACAATGTTCTGGTCTACTCGGGTCACCTGTGGCGCCGGACGGTCGAGGCGGTGGCCGCGGAATTCCCCGAGGTCACCCACGACTACCTGCACGTCGACGCCGCCATGATCTTCCTGGTCACTGACCCGGCGCGGTTCGATGTGATCGTCACCGACAACCTCTTCGGCGACATCATCACCGACCTCGCCGCGGCGATCACTGGCGGAATCGGGCTGGCAGCCTCGGGCAACATCAACATGGACCGCACCGCTCCGTCCATGTTCGAGCCGGTTCATGGGTCGGCACCTGACATTGCCGGGCAGCAGAAGGCGGATCCCACAGCGGCCATCCTGTCCGTTGCCCTGATGCTCCGCCACCTCGGGTTCGACGACGCCGCCGCGCGGGTCGAGCGCGCAGTGGACGACGACGTCGCTGGCCGCACCGGTACACCCCGCACCACGGCCCAAATCGGCGATGCGATCGCCGCTTTGGTGTCCTAAGCTGGTTAACCATGACAGCCACCGACCTGGAATTTAGCCAGCACCCCTCTGCCAACCCGAAATCCGATCAGGAACGGACCGAGATTCTCGCGGATCCCGGGTTTGGAAATCACTTCACCGATCACACTGTTGTGGTCGATTTCACGGCGGACACCACCGGAGCCGGAGGCTGGGGCAACGCACGCCTCGAGGCCTACGGGCCCATTGCCCTCGACCCTGCGGCAGCAGTGCTGCACTATGGCCAGGAGATCTTCGAGGGGATGAAGGCCTACCGTCACGAGGACGGCTCGGTCTGGACGTTCCGGGCGGACCAGAACGCTGCGCGGCTCAACCGCTCAGCAGCACGCCTGGCCCTGCCGCAGCTGCCCGAGAACATCTTCCTCGAATCCCTCCGCCAGCTGGTGACAGCAGACCAGAACTGGATCCCCACCCGCGAGGGGGAGAGCCTGTACCTGCGACCCTTCATGATCGCCACCGAGGCCTTCCTGGGGGTCCGGCCGGCACGGGAGGTGTCCTTCCGCGTGATTGCCTCACCGGCTGGGAACTACTTCGGCGGTGAACTGGCGCCGGTCGACATCTGGGTCTCACGCAACTATGCCCGCGCAGGTCGTGGCGGCACCGGCAACGCGAAGTGTGGCGGCAACTATGCCGCCTCCCTCGCGGCGCAGCTGGAGGCTGAGGCCCAGGGCTGCAAGCAGGTCCTGTTCCTTGACCAGTTCAATGACAACGCCGTCGAGGAACTTGGCGGAATGAATGTCTTTTTCGTCTTCAAGGACGGCTCTCTGGTCACGCCCGCGCTATCCGGGACCATCCTCGAAGGTGTCACCCGCTCATCGGTGATCCAGTTGGGCAAAGACCGCGGACTCACGGTCACCGAGCGGAAGATCACCCTCGATGAATGGCGCGATGGGGTGGCGTCAGGAGACATCACTGAGGTGTTCGCCTGCGGTACTGCCGCGGTTATCACCCCGATCGGTCAGCTCAAGGACGGTTCGGAAGTGATCGGTGCCCCCGATTCCAAGGCCGGACCGGTCACGATGTCCATCAGGGAACAGCTGCTTGGCATCCAGACGGGTACCTCGCCTGACACCCACGGCTGGTTGACCCGCCTGGTCTAGGACGCGACCATCCCATGGCCTCACCCCGCAGAGCCGGGGTGGGGGCCATGGTGGTCAGCCGACCATCAGGAGGTGAGCGGCAGCTTGGCCGAAGAGCGCAGGAGCGCTGAGGTGTCCTCGACGGTCAACGGTTTACTGAAGTAGTAGCCCTGGCCCCCCACGCAGCCCATTTCCTTCAGCTTCTCGGCCTGCTCGAGGGTCTCGATTCCCTCGAACACCGCCTCCAGGCCCGCTGCCCGAATGAGTTGCAGAATCGCCGCGATGAAGCCGAACTGGATGGAACCGGTGGATAGCTCGCTGAGTAGTGAACGATCAACCTTCACCATGCTGACGGGGAGTTTCCGCAGGTAGCTGATCGACGAGTAGCCGGTGCCGAAGTCGTCGATCTCAATGCACACGCCCAACTGCTTCAGGCTGAGCAGCGAATACGTCTCCACCTCGCCACCCGTGACCAGAGCTGTTTCGGTGATCTCCAACACTAGGGCGACGGGCGGGATGTCGAATCGGCGCAAGAGCCCGCGAACATAGTCCACCAGGTCGAGTTGCTGGAGTTCAACAGCCGAAAGGTTCAGGCGTAGCTGGAAATCGACGTCGAGCTCCATTTCCGCGCGCCACAGTGAGTACTGGCGGATCGCCGAAGCCATCACCCACCGGTCCAGCTCGATCACCGCGCCGATTTCTTCGGCCAGCGGGATGAACTCGTCAGGCATGATGAAACCGCGGGTTGGGTGGTTCCAGCGAACCAGGGCTTCCAGACCGAGCACCCTGCCGTCGCGCAGGTCGACCACCGGTTGGTAGTGCAGGCTCAGCTGATCCGTCCGGATGGCGTCACGGAGCTCGGAGGCAATTTGGCTTCTGAGCTGGCGCTGCAGCAACATCACTGGTTCGAAGACCTTGATGGTGCTGCGGCCCTCCCTCTTGGCCACGTACATCGCGGTGTCCGCGTCCATCAGGATGCTCTCGGGACTCTGGCCAGGCTCGGCCAGCCTGACCCCGATGCTGGCACGTGAAAAGACATGCAGCTCGTCCAGCGAGATGCGGTCGCCGAGGGCAGCCAGCGCGCGGTTGGCGATGCGGAGGGCGATTTCCAGGGTCGCCTCGGGGACCAGGATGGCAAATTCGTCCCCGCCCAGGCGCGCGACCGTGTCGGTGTCCCGGACGGCGCCGACCAGACGGTGGGCGACCTCCTGCAGTACCCGGTCGCCGGCGTCGTGCCCAAAACTGTCATTGACGTCCTTGAAGGAGTCAAGGTCCAGCAGGATCAGGGCGGGCGTCGTAGTGTCACCGTCAGCCGCCAGCTCATCCTCCAGTTTGGCGAGGAGGGCGATCCGGTTGTCCAGTTGCGTCAGGGCGTCGGTCATGGCCATGGCGCGCATGTCCAGGTGCGCCTGGTGGAGCATCGCCGTGCGGCTCTCCACCCGATCCTCGAAGTCACGGTGCACCAGTTCGAGCTCTTCTGCGAGGAGGTTGAAACCGGTGATCACGGCGTCGACGTCGTCCCGCGCCGCGGAGGGCTCCATCCGGCTGCTGAGATCGCCTCGGGAGAGCCGGACGATCCCATCGACCAGCATCGCCAGTCGGGGATCGGGTTCCTTGTCAGGCATGCGGGTAACTACCTAACCAGGCCATCGCCTCGGACTCAGTGGTGAAAAAACGGGTGGGGCAGGGCGGTGGGTCACCGCCCAGTAAGAAGTTTGCCATCACGCGGTCGACGGGGGAGGCGCCCAGCACGGCGATCGCTGAGGAGGTGCGTGAGTTACTGAAGACCGCCCGTGCATCGCGACTGATCGAACCAACCCCTGAAATGTCCAGCAGCACCGGTCGTAGACTGCCGTTGGCAATGGACCGCGCTCGAGCAGCATGCGTTTCAGCGATGTCACCAGTGATGTCCACGCCTTGCGGCATGACGAGCCGGATCACGTTGGCCGGGTGGCCTCCGTCTGCCTGATCGCTCTGCCTATTAGTAGCCGACATGTTCCCCTTCACTTCGACTGCCACTGCCTTCCAGCCAGGTAGCGGACTAACAGCTACTTCGACGAGATCCGTCGGCGGCGGTCATTTGATCCCCGGAGGTCACGGTTGAGGCGGCGGTCTCCGTGGTACAGGATGGAGGCCCAATCTGCTTCTTCAGCTGACTTTTCGATAACCGGTGACTTGGTCTCGCGCTTCTTGCGAGGCGGTACGTAGAGCCAGTTTAGGACGCCGAGAACCATGTCCACAATTGAATTGTTTACCCCAATGTAGGCGCGAATCGCGCCAGCCGCCAACACCGCGTTCAGTGCAGCGAATGCAGCGTTGCCCCAGTTTCCTTGCTGCGCATCGCGCCACAGGGTGAGGAGGGAGAACGCGACAATCGCGTAGGGGATGAACACATAGAGGGCAGGGGCGGCGGTGCGGTCCTTGACCTTGGGTGTGCGGACAAAGGGGATCTTTTCCCCAGTGAACGCCTGCTGGATGGACTTCAGTACACCGGCGAGGTTCACGGGAAGCAACACAATATTGAAACCGTAGATCCTGAAGATGTCGCTGAAGCGGTGCCCGCAGTCGCGCAGATCGCTGCCCATCGCGAGGAAATACGGCAAGGCGGTCATGAAGACCAATGGGCTGAGGAGCCGGCTGTCGTAGGGGTAGCCCAGGAGGAACAGCAGGCCAAAGCTCGCCCAGGCGATCGACGCCATGTAGTTGACCCGGAGCAGTACCTCGCGGACCAGGATCCGGTCCCGGCGGTAGCGCCGGTCCTGCAGCTGGTTCCATAGCTTCGGAAGGATAAGGAGCCCGCCGTTGGCCCAGCGGCGTCGTTGGACCACCAGGGAGCCGAAGTCCGGGGGAGTCGCGCTGTAGCTGAGACGTTCAGGATAATTGACCAGTGTCCACCCGTGGGCACCGAGGTCAACACTGGACTCGGTGTCCTCAATGACGGTGCGGTCCTGGATATAGGTGTGGATCTCGAACCCGCCGACATCCTCGACTTCGAGGATGTCTATCAGCGCTTCCTTACGGATCACGGCGTTGGCACCCACCCAGAAAGTGGCGCCGTAGTAGGACATGCCCTGGTGCAGGATGTGCTGGATATCGGTGGTCGCGCCGGCGACTCGTTCAATTCGGGTCGGGGCTCCGCGGAAGGAGGAGTAGGGGGTCTGCGTCACAGCGACCCGCTCGTTTCCAGGGGATTCCAGCAGATAGACCAGGCGGAGACAGTAGTCCCGCAGGAGCAGTGAATCAGCGTCCAGGGTCAGCAGGTAGGTGGAGTCTGGTACGTCCAGGTCCACCTGGGCCGGGCCCTCGGCGGGGCGCAGGATGGTCCCGCTCGGAGACTCCTCGCGGTGCCAGCGCTTCCCCATCAGGGAAATGTAGGAGTTCAGGTTCATCGCCTTGTTGGCTTCGTGGGACAACGAGGCAAACATCTTGCGTTCAAACGTTTCCAGCCGGGCGGTGAAGATGCGGCACAGCCGGAGGTACAGCTCGGTGATCCGGTCCTCGTTGGGTTGCTCGCCCTGCGCCCGTGCTGCGGTGAGGCCGAGCACGGTCAGGCGGAGCTCCCGGGCGAGGCCCATCAGCACCAGGTCCACGAAGAACTCGTCCACGTGGTCTTCAACCCGCTCGAGAGCCGCCATGTCTTCCAGCCAGGTGGCCGCTGCAATGTATTCATTGGTGAGGACTTCAATCTCGTCCACTCCGCTGGCACTGCCCGAGGTGAGGCGTTCACGGTAGCTGGTCAACGCGTCGTTGAAACGGGTGGAGGGCTCAAGCAGCTGGGACTCGATGCCTTCCGACAGCTCCCGGGTAATTTTCAGGCGCTCTGCCACCGCCGGGTCGGTGGGATGTGGGGGGTCGTCCAGGAGCAGGACAACGCGCAGGTCGGGAAACTCCTGGAGCGCAGCTGACCAGAGTGTTGCCCGCACCACCTGTGGTTCTTCGGCATAGGACGGCACCAGGACAGTGATGCCCTCGTCGTAGTGGGCGAAGTGGCGGTCAAGCTCGCCGCGCGGCACCCGCTTGTGGTCCCGGAACCGGTACAGGGCCCCCTGGCGAGCCACCAGGTACAGCAGGGCGGAGAACGTGAGGAAGGTGACGACAATCAGGTACGACACCGCTTCGAACTGGAAGCGGAAGCCAGCGGTGGGGTTGTCGATGAGCTGCCGCAGAATGGTGGTGACAACGTAGGAGCCCCAGCCAAGCATCGTTGCCACAATGGCCAGGCGGCCTAGTGCGATCTTTCGACGCGACGGCGTGGGATGGACGATGGAGAGCGGCTCGGACCGCTTCTCGGCACCCCACTGGCGCTTACGAGCGGCCGGTACTGATTCCTTGTTTTTTTGTTCAGAGGCAGCAGCCACTTTGTGATCCTTCATCTCGCTCCCCAGCGACTCGATTGCGGGACCGGACGTTGCCGCTCCCATCGCAGATGGCTTCAGCCATTCCACCCGACGAGTGGGAGAATCTGCGATCATTGAGCGGCCTCACGCAGCGGCGGTTCGCCGGATGCAGCCGTTCTATGACGGTGCAACAATAGCACTAGGATCCGGCACTATAGTGTATTACTAACGTAACAGTTTATAGTTCAACTTTCCCTCGGTCGGCGGGGGCCACGATCCTGGGGGTTCACATTGTCAAGGCACTTTCCGGGTAGGAAACTCTCGTTTGTTCGACTAGTTCTGGTGGTCGGTGTCGTGGCAGCGGTGGTCGCCGGATCTGTCACTGGCTGGAGCCGGTTTGAGGACGCCCGGGCCGCCGAAGACAGTGGATCCTGGTTCGCCGGCTACGTCGATGCGACCGCCACCCCGTTCTATGCTTTTGAACGCCCGCAGACCGAAGAGGGCGGCAGCGTCGTCCTGTCGTTCGTCGTCGCCGACCCGGAAAGCCCCTGTGAACCGTCCTGGGGTGCGGCGTACTCCTTTGATGAAGCCGAGTCCACCATGGACCTGGACCGTCGGATTGCCCGGCTGCTGCAGAGTGGCGGGGAAGTGGCAGTGTCCTTCGGTGGTCTGCTCAATGACGAGCTGGCTACCTCCTGCACCGACGTCAACGATCTGAAAGACGCGTACGCCTCAGTCGTCGAGCGGTACAACCTCACCACCATCGACCTCGACATCGAGGGCGAAAACCTTCTTGACACTGCAGCAGGGGAGCGGCGGGCTGAGGCTATCGCGCTGCTCCAGGAGGAACGGTTGGCTGCCGACGAAGCCCTGAACGTCTGGCTGACGTTGCCGGTTGCTCCGACTGGACTGACCGAGCCGGGGACTACCGCGGTCACCCAAATGCTCGACGGCGGAGTGGACCTCGCCGGTGTCAACATCATGACCATGGACTTCGGCGAAAGTCGGCCCACAAGCATGAGCATGCTTGAAGCGTCGATTGCCGCGGCCGAAGCCACCCACTCGCAGTTGTCCACTTTGTACAGCCGCGCTGATCTGCCGCTGGGTCCCCAGGCGCTCTGGACCAAGCTCGGCCTCACCCCGATGATTGGACAGAACGACGTCGTCAGCGAAGTGTTCTCGCTGGATCATGCTGCTGGCCTGAATGCCTTTGCCGTCGAAAAGGGTATTGGCCGGATGTCCATGTGGTCTCTGAACCGCGATGCCACCTGCAGCGACAACTACGCCGATGTGACGGTGGTTTCCGTGGGGTGTAGTGGAATCGACCAGGACGGCCAGAGCTTCGCGCAGATCCTCGGTCAGGAGTTCGAGGGGACGTCCGAGACCATTTCCACCACGTCAGCCTCGCCCGAGCCGACCCCGGAGCTGGTTGAGGACAATCCCGAAACCAGCCCGTACCCCATCTGGTCTGAGGACGCCACCTATGTGGCTGAGCAGCGAGTGGTCTGGAATGGCAACGTGTATGTGGCCAAGTGGTGGAACGAAGATTCGACTCCAGATAACCCAGTACTGCAGGCCGACGAGACGCCGTGGACGCTGATCGGGCCGGTTTTGCCGGGTGAAAGACCAGTCGCAGCGCCAACTGTTCCCGCAGGAACCGTCGACGAGTGGGACCCGGAAGAAGTTTACGAGAGCGGCGACCTCGTCAAGCTCGACAACCACGTGTTCGAATGCAAATGGTGGAGCCAGGGCGACAGCCCGGAAGCTGCCCTGCAGGGTTCGGCTGGGTCTCCATGGGATCGTCTGACGAACGACGACGTCCTCAAGCTCCTAGAGGGTCTTGAGGATGGCAGCTCCTCAGAGTCCACGCCGTCTGCAACACCAACTCCGACGGCAACTCGCAGCGAATCCCCGTAAAGGGTGCGGCCCGGCTCTTATGGAGAGGCTGATTCGGGCTGCATGAGGGATTCGATGAGTCCCGCGACGTGAGCCGCCCGATCGTGCGCTCCGGACTGGACGAAATTCGCTTTGGCTGCGTCGAGGTAGTTCATTGCCTCAATGTCGTCGCCGCGTCCGGCCAAAGCCCGTCCAAGCAGCAGGTTTGCTTCACCGGCGGTCTGTGAAGCCAGGATGGTGCTGTCGGCGCAGATCGGTTTGAGGCGTTTGACTGCTGCGTTGAGCTGACCCGTCAGGACCAGCCAGTGCGCCCTGGTCAGGGACAGCTCCAGCTGATCACGGTCATTTCCACCCACAATTGAGCTGGCGGTCTCAGCGCGTTCGATGCACTCGAGAGTTTCAGCGTCAACGACGCCGGCGGCAAGCCTGAGCGCAGCCGACGCTTTATTGAAACGGGCCCACAGGTCGAGGTCATTATTGGGTGAAAGGTTGCCCGCGGCCAACGAGTGGAATTTTGTGCCGTCCGCTACCTCGTGACGCATGAACGCTACGTTGCCAATAGCCCAGTGTGCTTTCCCCGCGGTCTGGGACCGCATCTCGGTGGAGAGCAGCACCGACAGGGCAAGGCACTGGGCCCAGGCCTCGTCCAGCCTGTCGCTCTCGGCGAGTGAGGCAATCAACGCCTGGTGGGCTTCGACGCGAAGTTCAGGAGCATCGACCGCGTCGGTTGCCACTTCTACCGCGGCAGTGGCTTGGCGGACTGCTTCGGGGAGTTGACCCAATCCCTGAAGACCGACAGCAAGCAGGGTGAGTACCCGGACCGCCAGTGACGGGGACTGGCTGGTGAGGGGATGGTCGCGCAGTTTTTGCGCCACCAACACTGATTCCTGGACTGCGCCTTCTTCACGCAAACACTCGGCCTGCAGGAATGCCATATTCCACCAGGCCACCTCATTGTTGTCTTCCAGCGCGAGGTCAACAGCCTGGCTGGCGATGACACGGGCTCTTTCATAATCCCGTTGGCTCCACGCTTCTCTTGCCCGCAGTTCGTACAACAGCTGGTCGCCGGGCTGATTTGTTGCCATGGGTGGGTAGCCCCTTCGTACAGTTTCTAATGGACCTCGCGTCGTGCAGCGGAGCCCTCTCGTTGAGAAAAGGCCCGACTGCCTAAGTTTAGGGGATATTCACCGGGTAATGCTCCTAAAAGTTCATCTTTCCAAACGCTTGGTTTTTCGTTATTAGTTCGTATACTAATGAAACTGCGTGAGGTTCGGTGCCTCGCGCTTTCTCGTATAAGCAAAGGACTCTCGTATGAAAAGACTATTCGCCTCCCTTCTGGTGGTATCAGTGCTGACAATCGGTGGTGTCTCAACAGCGGCCGCTGCCGACGCTTCCACCGGTTCCAAGAGCACCATTACCAAAATTGGAAACTGGCCTCACATCGGAAACTGGCCCCACTAATCCCCGACGATAATTTTTAGCGCACACCTGCGCTAGATGGTTGGGGGATGACCGTGAACTTGCCCGCTGGGGACAGGTTCACGGTCATTTGCCTGTCTGGAGTAATTCACTAGTAATTGCTTACGTGCTGAGCGCCTGATTCCTGCGCAGGCCCGGGGTCACGGTAACGTGGGTTTCATGCGTATAGCCCGATTTGTCGTTGACAGTGACCCAGCATTCGGAGTGGTAGAGGGGGAAGAAGGTCAGGAAGAGATCGCAGTCATGGCTGGCGACCCGTTCTACTCAGGCGTTCAGCTCACCGGCGTCCGTCACCAGCTGGCTGATGTCCGGCTGCTCGCGCCGGTAATCCCGCGCAGCAAGATCGTGGGGATCGGCCGCAACTACGCGGAGCATGCCAAGGAACTCGGCAACGAGGTGCCGCCAGCACCACTAATGTTCTTCAAGCCCAACACTTCAGTCATCGGCCCCGGCGATCCAATTGCGTTGCCGGCCTTCTCCGACGAAATCTCCTTCGAATCCGAGCTTGCCGTCGTGATCGGGCGGATCTGCAAGGACGTACCGCTGGATCGCGTGGACGAAGTGGTCTTCGGGTACACCTGCGCCAACGATCTCACCGCGAGGGACGCCCAGAAGACCGACAACCAGTGGGCGCGTGCCAAGGGTTTCGACACCTCCTGCCCCGTGGGCCCCTGGATTGAAACAGAACTGGACACCGAGAATCTGCGAGTCAGCGGCCGGCTCGACGGCGAACTCAAGCAGGACGGTTCTACCAGCCAGATGATCTGGGGTGTCCGGGAGCTGGTGTCCTACGTATCCCAGGCTTTCACGCTGCTGCCAGGTGACCTGATCCTGACCGGCACGCCAGCCGGTGTCGGACTCATCAGCGAAGGCCAGACCTACGAGGTCGAGATCGAAGGCATCGGGCGCCTGTCCAACCCGGCGCGTCGCTGACCATGCGGCGGGTGCCGCGGGGTCCGGTAAGAAAGGGTAGCCCGAGCGCTGAGCGACGCCGGCTGGGGCGGTACCTTGCCATTGCGGCCTGTGCACTGCCACTGGTGCTGGCCCGGGCAGCCTCCCTCGGTGGTGCGCCCCAAGTCTGGATATCCGCCCTTGCCTCGCTGGGGTTCGGCGCAGCAGCTGTGTTGCCCATTCGCTATTTCCGCCCGAAGACACCGCTTCGGGTTCAGGTGGGTGTTGGAGTCGTTGTTGCGGCGCTGATCTTCGGCGCCTGGTGGTTCGTCGCGGGCTAGCCCTTCGCTCGGGGCCGGGGACCAAAGCCCCGTAGCGTCTACGTGGCTCCCAACTCCTCGCTTCGCTCGGGGTCGGGGACCAAAGCCCCGTAGCGTCTACGTGGCTCCCAACTCCTCGCTTCGCTCGGGGTCGGGGACCAAAGCCCCGTAGACTTGGACCCATCATGACTAATGCTGCTGAGATCCCCTTTGTCACCGATCAGACCCCTGTGCGTGTGCGGTTTTGCCCGTCGCCCACGGGCACCCCGCACGTCGGGCTGATCCGCACCGCCCTCTTCAACTGGGCGTACGCCCGTCATACCGGGGGCACCATGGTGTTCCGGATTGAGGACACTGACGCGGCCCGCGACAGCGAGGAAAGCTACACCCAGTTGTTGGACGCTCTGAAGTGGCTTGGAATCGACTGGGATGAAGGCGTCGAGATGGGCGGACCCCACGCCCCGTACCGGCAGTCGCAGCGCAGCGACCTCTATCAGGACGTCATCGCCAAGCTGCGGGCCGCCGGTCACCTCTACGAGTCCTTTTCAACACCGGAAGAAGTTGAGGAACGCCATCGCGCGGCGGGCCGGGACGTGAAACTGGGCTACGACAACCACGATCGCACCCTCACCGAGGACCAGCAGGAGGCCTTCAGGGCCGAGGGCCGTGGTGCCGTGTTGCGGCTGCGGATGCCCGACGACGACATCACCTTCACCGACCTGGTGCGCGGTGAGATTACCTTCCGTGCCGGTAGCATCCCCGACTTCGCAGTGGTCCGCGCCAACGGCGCGCCCCTCTATACCCTGGTCAACCCGGTGGATGACGCACTGATGGGTATCACCCATGTGCTGCGGGGCGAGGATCTCCTTTCCTCCACCCCTCGGCAGATCGCGCTGTATCGGGCGCTGATCGACATTGGCGTCGCCAGCTATATGCCGCTGTTTGGGCACCTGCCCTATGTGATGGGTCAGGGCAACAAGAAACTTTCCAAGCGCGACCCGGAATCGAACCTGTTTCTGCACCGGGAACGCGGCTTTATCCCTGAAGGCCTGCTCAATTACCTTTCGCTCCTGGGCTGGAGCCTGTCGGCTGATGAGGACATTTTCACTGTCGACACCCTGGTGGAGAAGTTCGACGTCCACGACGTGCTGGCGAACCCGGCCCGCTTCGACCTCAAGAAAGCCGAGGCAATCAACGGCACCCATGTGCGCCTGCTCGAGGCCGAAGACTTCCGGCAGCGAATCATTCCCTACCTCCAGGGTGCGGGCCTGCTCGGCGAGACTCTGAGTGATCGCGAACGCCAGATCCTGATCGAGGCCGCTCCTCTGATCCAGGAGCGCATCACGCTCCTCGGCGAAGCGCCAGACATGCTGGGGTTCCTCTTCACCGCCGACGCCAGCATCGAGATTGCCGACGACGCCCGGAAGGGTCTGCCCGCCAACTTCGGGGATGTCCTCGACGCCGCGCACGCCGCGCTGCAGCCACTTGACGAGTGGACCACCGAGACCATTCAGGACGCGCTCCGTCAGGCCCTCGTCGAAGACCTGGGCATGAAGCCGCGCCTGGCATTCGGTCCGGTCCGGACAGCCGTCTCCGGCAAGCGGATTTCGCCGCCGCTGTTTGAGTCGATGGTCATTCTGGGCAAGGCATCCTCGCTGGCCCGGATCACCGCCTTCCGCAGCACGGCCGGCTGATCGTGGAGTACCTCCCGGAGATCACCGGGGTGCTGTTCGATATTGACGACACCCTGGTGGATCTGGAGACCGCGATGGGAAGGACCCTCCACCAGGTGGGGGCCGACACCCTCGCGCATCTCAGTGACGACGACTGGACCGAGTACAAGCGGTTGTATGCCCACGACCCGCTGGGCTGGTATGACCGGTTCCTCGCGGGGGAGTTGACCTTCACCGAGCAAAGACTGCATCGGGCCCGGCATGCGCAGGCATCCTTCGTTGAGGAACCGCTGGAGGGCGAGGCTGCCCGCCACTGGAATACCGCATATGAGGCGACGCTGCCCCTGCACTTTGCGCCCTACGACGACGTCGTCCCCCTCCTGGACGCGTTGGATCACCGAAGCATTCCCTATGGGGCGGTCAGCAACAACGTGCACGATTACCAGCGCGCGAAGCTCAACCGGTCGGGGTTGTCCCGGTTCGAGGTCCTCGTCGGGATCGACACGGTTGGCGTGGCAAAGCCGGATCCGGCGATCTATCTGGAGGGTGCACGGCAGCTGGGCACTCAGCCGGAACGCACCCTCTATATCGGTGACAACAGAATGGTCGACGCCGAGGGGGCCGACGCTGCAGGGTTGGTGGGGGTGTGGCTGGACCGACGCGATGCCGGCCCCGCGGACTTCACCGGTCGCCGGATCACCTCGCTGACGGACGTTTTGCAGTTACTGCCGCATGTCCGGTAAAGTAATCTCTCGGCGCAGGGCGGTTTCCGCGGCCCGGATGCTCCGTCAGGAGTGCTCCGGTATGTGCCATTGGGGTATGGTGTAATTGGCAACACACTGGTTTCTGGTACCAACATTCTAGGTTCGAGTCCTGGTACCCCAGCGTTAGATACGGACAATTTGGCCGGATCTATCAGATGTGAAACAATCATCTAGCTCGTTTGGCGCAAGTCAAACAGCACACAGTACTGGCCCCATCGTATAGCGGCCTAGTACGCTGCCCTCTCACGGCGGTAACGCGGGTTCGAATCCCGCTGGGGTCACAATTCCCCCGGAATCCTATGGGTTCCGGGGGTTTTTCTTTGCCCTACCGCAGGCACCCTGAGGCGTACGGCAGAATGGGGTGGTGACTGACACCCTTCCTGCCGCCGATGCCCAGCCGCTTCTGGCGACGCTACGCCAGACAGGGGAGGCATTGCGTGGTTTGTCCTTTCCGCTGGCGGTGCATGGCGCGGACAGCGCTCGGCTCAACGCGTCGGCCACCGCGGACCAGCTTGAGGACTATGTACTTCCGCGGTTGCTCAGCCTTGACGCCCCGCTGCTGGCCGTCGTCGGCGGATCCACCGGAGCCGGAAAATCCACCCTGGTCAACGCCATCGTGGGTCACCCGGTCACCCGCTCCGGGGCCATCCGCCCCACCACCCGGCAACCAGTCCTGCTGCATCACCCGGCCGACGGTCACTGGTTCTCAGACCAGCGGGTCCTGCCCACACTGAGCCGGGTACGCGCCGTCGACCCCGGTACCGAACAGCCCACCGACACCGCGGCCGCAGGTGCAGGGGCCTTACTCGTCCGCCCTGATCCGATGATTCCGTTGGGCCTCGCGCTGCTGGACGCACCGGACCTCGACTCGATCGCCGACGAGAACCGGCGGCTTTCCGGCCAGCTTCTCGCCGCGGCTGATCTATGGCTCTTCGTCACCACCGCCAACCGTTATGCCGATGCTGTGCCGTGGAAGCTGTTGGCCGACGCTGCGGCACGCGACATCCTGCTTGCAGTAGTCCTGGACCGGGTGCCCGCCGGGGTGGAGGAGGAAGTCCGCAGCGACCTGCACACCTTACTGGCGAACGCCGACCTCGCTCACGCGCCAATCTTCATCATCCCGGAGTTGCCGCTCGACCCGGCGGGAATGCTCCCGGCAGAGGCGGTTGACCCCATCCGCCGGTGGCTGCGGGCCCTGGCGACCGACGCCACCGGCCGCCAGGAAATCGCGCGCCGCACCCTCTACGGTGCGGTCCGCTCCGTGGCGGGCCGGGTCCACGACGCGGCCAGCGCTCAGGACGAGCAGCACACCGAATATTCTCGGCTGCGGGACGCGGCGACCCGCGCGTACGACGACGCCCTCCAGGGGATCCTCGAATCCACCCAGGATGGGACCCTGCTCCGCGGTGAGGTCTTGGCGCGCTGGCAGGACTTCGTCGGTACGGGGGAGTTCATGCGCGGCCTCGAATCGCGGGTCGGCCGGGTGCGTGACGCCATGGGGTCGTTCCTCACCGGTCGGCCCACGCGTGCCGTCACCGTGGAGACGGCCATCGAGACCGGGCTCCACGCTGTCATCGTGGAACAGGCGGCGCAGGCAGCGCAGAAGACTGAACATGCCTGGCGGGACGGCGACGCCGGCCGGGAACTGCTCACTGGTCTGCCGGCACGCGGCGACGACTTCCCGGCCACGGTGGCGCGGGAGATCCGAGCCTGGCAGAAGGACCTGCTGGACCTGGTCAGTTCCGAGGGCGCGAACAAACGATTCACGGCCCGGATGCTGTCCTTCGGCGTGAACGGTGTAGCTGTGGCTCTCATGGTGGTGGTGTTCGCCTCCACCGCAGGGTTGAGCGGACTGGAGGTCGGGGTGGCAGGTGGCTCCGCCGTCGTCGGGCAGAAACTCCTCGAAGCAGTTTTCGGCGAGGACGCGGTCCGACGGCTGGCGAAATCCGCCCGCGACAACCTGCAGCGCCGGTGCGAGTCGCTCCTTCGCGCGGAGCAGCAGCGCTACCTCACCCTGCTGGAACCGGTCGCCCGGCAGCTGCCGGCCGACACTCTGCGGGCCTATGCCCGTGATCTTGAATCACACGGTTCGGAGAACCCTGAACTGACCGGCGAGGATGCCGCTGACCGTGGCAACGACGACGCCGCCCGCCCTGATGAAGGACACCGCCAGTGAGCCGGCACAAGGGCAAGCTGGCCGAATCAGCAGTCCAGAACCAGCTCGAAGCCCTGGATACCGCACGGGACCTGGCTGCCGGGCGCCTCCCCGAGCAGGACCTGGAGGCCGCCTACGAGGTGTTGGACCGCGCCAGCACCCGCCGATCCTTGTCCGCAGCCCACACCGTCGTCGGCATTTTTGGCCCCACGGGCAGCGGCAAGTCCTCGCTGCTGAACGCGCTCACCGGGGCCGAGGTTGCGCGGGTGGCTGCGCGGCGGCCCACCACCTCCGAACCCCTCGCCGTGCTCTGGAAAACCGAGGACAGCGGCCCACTTCTCGACTGGCTGCAAGTGGCCCAGCGGCACGAACTCCCCGATCACTCGCGCCTGGCCTTCGGAGGTCGAACCTCCACCGACAACGGCGACGGATTGATCCTGCTGGATCTGCCCGATTTTGACTCAACCGCTGCAAGCCATCGCGAGGTGGTGGAGCGCCTGGCCGGGCAGGTCGACGTCCTGCTCTGGGTGGTCGACCCGCAGAAGTACGCCGACGCCGCCCTGCACCACGGCTTTCTCCGACGCATGTCCACCCACGGCGCCGTCACGATGGTGGCGCTGAACCAGACCGATCGCCTGATCGGGGACGACGTCGAGCAGGTGACGGCGTCGCTGCGCGGCATCCTCGCGGACGAGGGACTGCCTTCCGTGGCAGTGCACCCGGTCTCGGCTGCCACCGGCGCCGGGCTGGACCAGCTGGTGAAAGAGATCGGGCAGACGGTGAAACGTCGGCAGGCTGCCACCGCGCGGCTCACGGCCGATGTCACGGCGGCCGCTACGCAGCTGGCCGGGCATGCCGGACCCACCGACGCCACCGTGCCTCCCAAGGCGGCACGGTCACGGCTGGTGGACCGGCTGGCTGGAGCAGTCGGTACCGAGACGGTGGTCGACGCGGTCGTTGGTTCCTATCGTCGTGACGCCCATGCCGCGACGGGGTGGCCGGTTACCCGCTGGCTCGGCAAGCTTCGGCCCGACCCGCTGCGTCGCCTGAACCTGCGCCGGTCGGATGTCAACGCAGCGGTCAACCGCACCTCGCTGCCCACCCCGGGGCCGGCGCAGCGGGCCGCCATGGACGGAGCCTTGCGGGAGTACACCGACGCTGCGGCCCAGTCGGTCAGCGGACCCTGGCGCGAGCAGATCCGCGATGGACTCCACGGGTCCAACGAGTCGCTCGCCGACGGGCTGGACCAGGCCATCGCGCAAACCGACCTCCGCTGGGGCACGCGGTCCTGGTGGTGGCCGGTGATCGGCGGGCTGCAGTGGCTGCTGTTTGCTGCCGCTGTCGCCGGGCTGGGATGGCTCGGCGTGCTGGCCGCGCTGGGCTTCCTGCAGCTGCCGGCACCCGAGACGCCCATGGTTGAGGGCTTCCCGCTGCCCACACTGCTGGCCGTCGGGGGAGCGGTGCTGGGAATAGTTGTGTCGATACTCTCTGCTGTTGCGGCCAAAGTGTCGGCGGGTTCGCGGGGACGCCGTGCGCGACGGCGGCTCCGCGCCGCGGTGGCGGAGGTGGCCGCGCGGGACGTGGTGGCTCCGGTCGAGGCCGAGATCGCCAGGTACAACGGGTTCCGGAAGGCTGTCACAGCAGCCCGCGGCCGGAGCTGACCGGGTCCAGCTAGACCGGGTCCAGATAGACCGGGGCCCAATCACCGTTGGCAGACCGTTGCTGTGCAGGTTTTCCCAGGTTCTGGTGCCCGACGTCGTCAATCACCGGGGTGTTGTGGGTGGACTCGCGCTTTGGTGCTGAGGACCTGGGGAGACTTGCACGGCCCGGCGCCAAGTCGCGGGGAATGGTCCAGCATTTGCCCACCTGCCGCAGCTAAGTCTTGAACGCCGCAACTACCTTCTGCAGGGTCCGCAGATTCCGGGTGGTGGTCGAGCTCTTGAAGCGTGGCTTGGCGGTCAGTTTGCTCAGCGGAGACTCAAGGGTTCCACCACGGGGCGCACACCAGGCGGCGGCCTCCGGCCCGAGGACGATCAGCCCCGGTTCGAGTCCCGTGCTCGCCTCCAGTAGATCGGCAAGCGCTGACGGATCCGAGAACAGGGTGAGATAGGTGTGGGTCGTGGGGTCGTCGGCGGGAAAAGGGCAGGCCTCCACCAGCTCGCGCAGCCTGTCAGCCTCGATGATCACCACCCACGCGTCGTACCCGAAGGTAACGCGCAGCAGCGTCTCAACCGACTCCTTGAGCTCAGCAGCTGACAGGTCGGTGCTACAGATGACGTTGCCTGACGCGAGGAGCGTTGTCACCCTGCTGACCGTGAGCGTCGCAACTGCGGCACGTAGGTCAGCCATGGTGAGGTTGATCCCGCCGACGTTGACCCCACGGAGAAAGATTGCATATTCAGTCACGTCATACCCTCAGTCATAGCCACACCCTAGCGAGGTGCGGGCTGCGAGGCGATCAGTCGGCGGTTTTGCCGACGGCCTGGGTGAGCTGCTGGGCAGCGCTGAGGACCACTTCGGCGTGGATGCGTCCGGGCTGACGGGTCAGCCGCTCCATTGGCCCCGAGATGGACACCGCTGCGATCACCCGTCCGGAGGGCCCCCTGACCGGCGCCGACACCGAGGCAACCCCCGCCTCCCGTTCGCCGAGGCTCTGGGCCCAGCCCCGGCGTCGTACTCCGGCCAGCACCGTTGGAGTGAACCGGGCTTCCTGGAGTCCTTTGAGGAGGCGGTCGTGGTCCTCCCAGGCGAGCAGGCACTGGGCTGCGGACCCGGCCTTCATGGAGAGCTGGGTGCCCACCGGGATGGTGTCGCGAAGGCCGATTGGGCGTTCGGCCGATGCGACGCACACCCGCCATTCGCCCTGCCGACGGAACAGCTGCGCGCTCTCACCGGTCGCGTCCCGCAGATGCAGCAGAACGGGGGAGGCCGACGCAATCAACCGGTCCTCGCCGGCAGCGGCGGCCAGTTCAACCAGACGGCTGCCGAGCACAAAGCGGCCCTGGATATCGCGGCTGACCAGCCGGTGATGAACCAGAGCCTGCGCCAGGCGGTGCACAGTGGGACGGGCCAGCCTCGTTGCTGCCACCAGCTGCGCCAGGGTAGTGGGACCCGCTTCGAGGGCGTTGAGCACGGTCGCCGCTTTGTCGATCACACCTACACCGCTAATATTGTCCATAGGATGATATTGCCGTCTCAGCATTTGAGATGCAACTGTCTGGGCAACTGTCTGGGATGTAACTCTTCTGGGATGCATCCGTCCGAGACGTCAGTAGAAGAGCTCCGAAGGGAACCGGTCATGGGCAACACGCTCGCAGAGAAGGTCTGGGACGCACACGTTGTGCGCAAAGGCGAGGTGCAGGGTGCCGAATCGCAGCCCGATCTGCTCTACATCGACCTTCACCTGGTCCACGAGGTCACCTCGCCGCAGGCCTTTGAGGGACTCCGGCTGGCGGGCCGCCCGCTGCGCCGCCCGGACCTCACCATTGCCACCGAGGACCACAACACCCCCACCTGGGACATCGACAAGCCGATCGCCGACCTTACCAGCCGCACCCAGATCGAGACCCTCCGCGCCAACTGCAAGGAGTTCGGCGTGCGGTTGCATTCACTGGGCGACGCCGAGCAGGGCATCGTTCACATCATCGGCCCGCAGCTCGGCCTGACCCAGCCGGGCCTGACGGTGGTCTGTGGCGATTCGCACACCTCCACCCACGGCGCGTTCGGCGCCCTCGCGCTCGGCATCGGGACGTCGGAGGTGGAGCACGTGATGGCCACCCAGACCCTCTCGCTCAAGCCCTTCAAGACCATGGCCATCACCGTCGAGGGCACCCTGAAGCCCGGTGTGACCTCCAAGGACATCATCCTCGCGGTCATCGCCAAGATCGGCACCGGCGGTGGGCAGGGCTATGTGCTTGAGTACCGAGGATCGGCCATCCGCGCGCTGTCCATGGAAGCGCGGATGACCATCTGCAACATGTCCATTGAGGCCGGCGCCCGTGCCGGCATGGTGGCCCCGGACGACACCACCTTTGAGTATCTGAAAGACAAGCCCCACGCTCCGCAGGGCGAAGACTGGGACGCCGCCGTCGAGAACTGGAGGACGCTGGTCACCGACGACGACGCCGTGTTCGACGCCGAGGTGTTCCTGGACGCCAACGAGCTGGAGCCGTTCGTCACCTGGGGTACCAACCCCGGACAGGGCGTCTCCCTGTCCCAGGCGGTGCCCTCACCCGACGACTTCGCCGACGAGAATGACAAGGCAGCATGCGAGCGGGCCCTCGAGTACATGGCCCTGGACGCCGGCACCCCGATGAAGGAGATCCGGGTGGACACCGTGTTCCTGGGCTCCTGCACCAACAGCCGGATCGAGGACCTGCGGATCGCCGCCGACATCATCCGCGGCCGCGCCAAGGACCCCGACATCCGCATGATGGTGGTTCCCGGCTCGGCGCGGGTCCGCCTTGAGGCCGAGGCGGAAGGCCTGGACCAGGTGTTCAAGGACTTCGGCGCTGAGTGGCGGTTCGCCGGCTGCTCCATGTGCCTGGGCATGAACCCGGACCAGCTGGCGCCGGGGGAGCGCTGCGCCTCGACGTCGAACCGCAACTTCGAGGGCCGGCAAGGCAAGGGCGGGCGCACTCACCTGGTCTCACCGGTTGTCGCCGCCGCTACCGCGGTCCGCGGAACCCTCAGCTCGCCGTCCGATCTCGAGCCATTGCCGCCCGCCATCACAGGCCAGCACGACGACGTCGTGGCCTCAGCCTCGAACGCCGCCTAGGAGCTTCCCATGGAAAAAATCATCACCCACACCGGAATTGGCGTGCCGCTGCGCCAGAGCAACATCGACACCGACCAGATCATCCCCGCGGTGTACCTGAAGCGCATCACCAGGACCGGGTTCGAGGACGCCCTGTTCGCCGAATGGCGGAAGGACCCGAACTTCATCCTCAACCAGCCCCCGTTCAGTGCCGGTTCGGTACTGGTCGCAGGCCCGGACTTCGGGACGGGCTCCTCGCGGGAACACGCGGTCTGGGCCTTGAAGGACTACGGGTTCAAGGCCGTGCTGGCGTCCCGGTTCGCGGACATTTTCCGTGGCAACTCCGGTAAACAGGGTCTGGTCGCGGCGCAACTGGCCCAGGATGACATTGAGCTGATCTGGAAGGTCCTTGAGAACCATCCCGGCACCGAGGTCACCGTGAACCTGGAGGAACGTACCGTCAGCTGTGGCAGCGTGACGGCTCCGTTCCAGATCGATGACTACACCCGCTGGCGGTTGCTGGAGGGCCTCGATGACATCGGTCTGACGCTGACCCACGAGGAATCCATCACCACCTATGAGGCCTCCCGCCCGGCGTGGAAGCCCAAAACACTCCCCGTGCGCTCCTGAGCCACGCCCGACGGTGAGCAAAGTCATCGGCCTCGAATCTTTCCTGCGGAATGGCGGGGAATGAACGGGGCCGATCGATAGTTTTCGACAGTACCCCCGGGGAGCCTATTTCAGTCTTTCTAGACATGCTCCTATGCTTAGCGGGAGGCAATTGCTGCTTTGGGGGCAATCTCTGTTGTGTGCAAATCAAGGAAATTAGGTGTTCATGGGAAGCGTTCTGACCATTCGTGGTGGAGTCCCTCTGACCGGTAAGGTCTCCGTTCGAGGAGCCAAAAACCTGGTGCCCAAAGCGATGGTGGCGACCCTGCTGGGTAATGCTCCCTCGGTCCTGAGGAATGTCCCCGAAATCAAGGACGTCGAGGTTGTCACCAGCCTCCTGAAGCTCCACGGCGTTGAGGTGACCAAGGACCCAGTCACCGGTGACCTGAGCATGGATCCCAAGGGCGCAAAGATGGCCCAGTCCAAGGATATTGACGCCCACGCCGGTGACTCACGCATCCCCATCCTCTTCTGCGGCCCCCTGATGCACAGCATCGGCGAAGCCTTCATCCCCGACCTGGGCGGCTGCAAGATCGGCGACCGCCCGATCGACTATCACATGCAGGTGCTGCGCAACTTCGGCGCCGTCGTGGACAAGCGTCCCGGTGGGATCTCCATCTCGGCGCCCAAGGGTCTGCACGGCGCGAAGCTCGAACTGCCGTACCCCAGCGTCGGCGCCACCGAACAGGTCCTGCTCACTGCCACCCGGGCCGAGGGCATCACCGAACTCAAGGGTGCCGCCGTCGAGCCCGAAATCATGGACCTGATCGCCGTCCTCCAGAAAATGGGCGCGATCATCACGGTGCAGACTGACCGCACCATCCGCATCGAGGGCGTCAGTGAGCTGAGTGGCTTCAACCACAAGGCCATCTCCGACCGCAACGAAACAGCATCCTGGGCATCAGCGGCGCTCGTCACGCAGGGCGACATCTACGTTGAGGGTGCGCGCCAGCTCGACCTGACCGCCTTCCTGAACACCTACCGAAAGATCGGTGGAGCGTTCGACGTCGACGACGACGGCATCCGTTTCTACCATCCCGGCGGAAAGCTCTCCCCTCTGGTCCTTGAAACTGACGTGCATCCCGGGTTCATGACCGACTGGCAGCAGCCGCTCGTCGTCGCGCTCACCCAGGCGGAGGGCGTGTCGATCGTGCACGAGACCGTCTACGAGAACCGTTTCGGCTTCACCGATGCGCTGATCCGGATGGGAGCCAACATCCAGGTGCATCGTGAATGCCTGGGCAGTGTCCCGTGCCGGTTTGGGCAGCGGAACTTCCTCCACTCGGCGGTCATTTCCGGCCCGGCGCAGTTGCATGGCGCGGACATCGACATCCCCGACCTGCGCGGCGGCTTCAGCCACCTCATCGCCGCCCTGGCGGCGAAGGGCACGTCACGGGTGACCGGCATCGAGCTGATCAACCGCGGCTACGAGCGTTTCCAGGACAAGCTCGAAGGCCTGGGAGCAGATTTCGATGTCTCCCGCGATGCTGAACCCGCTGTTGCGGAGGGCGGCCGCTAGGCTCGCGGCACTCATTGATGACTGAATCCAGAAGGTCCCGCGCCACGTTCGCCGTGCTCGCCGTCACCGTGCGTCCCATCATGAACCTGTTGATGTCGAAGCAATGGTCGGACGCGGGGAAACTGCCGCGGGACACCGGGTTCATTGTGTGCCCCAACCACATCACCGAGATCGACCCGGTGGTGATCGGGCATTTTCTGTTCAATCAGAAGGTGACACCGCATTTCCTTGCCAAGGCGTCGCTGTTCAAGGTGCCGGTCATGGGATGGATCCTCCGTGCTACGGGACAGGTGCCGGTGGATCGGACCACGGCGGGCGCCAACAGATCGCTGGAGGCAGCGCGTGAGGCCATCAGCTCCGGCGGTGGCATCGTGGTGTACCCCGAGGGCACCCTGACGCGCGATCCAGACCTGTGGCCCATGAAGGGTCGGACGGGTGCCGCGCGGCTCGCACTGCAGACCGGCGCTCCGATCGTGCCGATTGCCCACTGGGGAGCCCACGAGGTGTTTCCCCGGTATGCCAAACGCTTCTACCTTTTCCCCCGGAAGACCTCCCGGGTGGTGGTGGGGGATCCGGTGGACTTCTCCGACCTCATGGGCAAGCCCATCACCAAGACGGTGCTGGACACCGGCACCGAACGGATTCTCGACGCGCTGACCACGCTGGTCGCTGACTTGCGCCAGGAAGCACCGCCCACCGAGCGCTGGAACCCGGCGGACAAACACCAGAAAAGCACCGGCAGGAACTTCGAGAACAGGGATTTTGATCAATGACCCGTCGCCCACCCAACATCGTTGCAGTCCTGGGCGCCGGCAGTTGGGGGACCACCTTCGCGAAGATCCTGGCCGACGCCGGTGCGCCGTATGGCACGCAGGTGCGCCTGTGGGCCCGGCGCGAGGACGTGGCCGAGGAGATCAACACGACCCGGCGCAACAGCAGGTATCTCGCCGACACGGTGCTGCCCGAGAACATCACCTGCTCCACCGATGTTGCGGAGGTGCTCGACGGCGCTGAACTGGTCGCCGTCGCCGTTCCCGCCCAGTCACTGAGACCCCAGCTTCAGGCATGGAAACAGCTGCTGCACGAGGACGCGGTGGTGGTCTCGCTGATGAAGGGGCTGGAGGTGGGCTCCGATGCCCGGATGAGCCAAGTCATCGCTGCCGAACTGGAGCTGCCAGCACACCGCGTTGCAGTCGTTTCGGGGCCCAACCTGGCGCTGGAAATCGCGCGTCAGGAACCCACCGCATCGGTGGTCGCCTGCCCGGATGAGCAAGTGGCCGCGTGGATCGCCGCCGCCTGCACCGCCAGGTACTTCAGGCCCTATACCAACCCCGATGTGGTGGGCGTGGAGATCGGCGGAATCGTCAAGAACGTGATCGCCCTCGCCGTTGGGATCTGCGAAGGCAAACAGATGGGCGATAACACCAAGGCTTCGGTGATTACCCGGGGGCTCGCGGAGACCACCCGGCTCGCGGTGGCTCTGGGTGGTGAGGCTGAGACGATGGCTGGCCTCGCCGGGATGGGCGACCTGATCGCCACCTGCTCCTCGCCGCTGTCCCGAAACCACACTGCTGGCCGGTTGCTGGGTCATGGGTTGACCCTTGATGAGGTCACCGGAAAGATGAACCAGACTGCCGAGGGCATCAAATCGGCTCAGGCCGTCCTCGATCTTGCGGGCCAGCTGGGAGTCGATATGCCCATCACCGAGAACGTGGTGGCGGTGCTTCAGGGCACCGTCTCCGTCCATGACCTGGGGGCGCGTCTGCTGTCCCGCGAACTGAAATCCGAAGGCTGACTGTGACTGTTGTTCCCCCTGACACCGCCCGTCCTGATCCGACGCAGCGGCCGCGGGTGCTCGTCCTTTTTGGTGGGCGATCCAGCGAACACGCGGTCAGCTGCATTACTGCGGCAGGTGTGCTTAACGCGATCGACCGGGACAAGTACGAGGTCATTCCGGTCGGGATCGCCAAGAATGGCCAGTGGGTTCAGGCATCCGGTGACCCGTCCGAGTGGTCCCTCCGGTCGGCAACACTTCCCGAGGTCGCCGCCTCAGATGAGTCCCTGGTGCTGGCAGCGTCAGGGGCCAGCCAGGACCTGGCCTCCACTGAGCTGATGGTGACCGCTACCGAACAGATGCCGCGCAGCCTGGGCGGGATCGACGTCGTCGTGCCGCTGCTGCACGGCCCCTTCGGTGAGGACGGCACGCTGCAGGGTCTGCTCGAGATGGCTGACATCCGCTATGTGGGTGCTGGCGTGCTGGCGTCGGCGGTGGGTATGGACAAGCACTACATGAAGGTGGTGTTCGCTGCTGCCGGCCTGACGGTAGGACCCTACGAGGTCCTCACCGACCGGCAATGGGCCAATGACCAGGACGGGTGCCTCGAGCGCGCGGCTGCCCTCGGGTTTCCTTCCTTCGTCAAGCCTGCCCGCGCCGGATCCTCGATGGGGATCACGCGGGTCGCTTCGAAGTCTGAGCTTGCCGCCGCCATCGAGACCGCCAGGGGGTTTGATCCCAAGGTGCTCGTCGAGGCTGGCATCGAGGGTCGGGAGATCGAGGTTGCTGTGCTGCAGGGGCGCGGCACCGGCGAACCACGCACGTCGCTGCCCGGCGAAATCGCCGTCCAACCGGGGGAACACGACTGGTATGACTTTGAGGCGAAGTACGTCGACGGCGCCGCAGCCGAGCTGAGCTGCCCGGCTGACCTGCCGCCCACCGCCAGCGAGCAGGTCCGGGCGCTTGCCGCTGCAGCGTTCGACGCCGTCGGCGCCGAGGGCTTGTCCCGGGTCGACTTCTTTTACACCCCGTCCGGCGATCTGATCATCAACGAGATCAACACCATGCCGGGCTTCACTCCGATCAGCATGTATCCGCAGATGTGGGCCAAGTCCGGGCTCACCTATACGGAGCTGATCGACGAGCTGATTGAGCTGGCCCTGAGCCGGAAGACGGGCCTCCGCTAGGTCAGATGACCGGCGCGGAATGCGCTGGATGGCTCGCGCCGCCGTCGTTATGGTGAGCAACCTGGACAGGCCGGGTCAACCTGGACATCGGTGAGTGACATCTTGGCCTCCGATGTCCAGGTTCCTCACCAAAACCGAGGTATCGACAGGCAGGACCCCAGGCAGGACGGGCCAGGACCTAGGCGGTGACGAGTACCGCACCGGCGAGGGTGATACCACCGAGGAACACGGTCGAGATGCCACCCAGAGCGAGGTTTTTCCCGCCGGTGCGTGCCAGGTGTGGGATGTCGATCCCGGTGCCGAGGCCAAACATCGCGGCGGCCAGCAGCAAGGTGGCTGTCAGGGAGGCGGCGTCGAGAACCGGATCAGGGACCACCCCGGTGGAGCGCAGGAGCACCAGCGCCAGGAAGCCGACGACGAACAGCGGCACGATCGGCGCCACCCGCCCCGGAACTGACGGCTGGGCGCCCTCGGCCCGCCGGATACCGATGGAGACGAACGCGGCGACGGGAGCCAGCAGCACCACCCGGCCCAGTTTCACCACGGTCGCGACGGCGAGCGCCACAGCCCCCGCCGTGCTGGCGGTCGCCACCACCTGGGCCACCTCATGGACGGCGAGCCCGGACCAGATACCAAACGTTTCGGGGGAGAGCCCCAGCAGGTTGCCGATGAGCGGCAGTCCCAGGATGACGGCCGACCCATACAGGGTGACCATGGCGATGGCACTGGCCACTTCGTCGTCGTCGGCGTTCACAATGCTCTGCATGCCAGCGATCGCTGACGCGCCGCAAATGGAGAACCCCGCAGCCATCAGGGTCGACGCGGCCCGGCTGAGTCCCAGCCGTTCACCGATGTACCGCGTGAACAGGAAGCTGATAAACACTGACGCAATGATCAGGGCAAGGACGGGAAACCCGAGGCTCAGGATCTCGGGAAGGGAGAGTTGCAGGCCCAGGACGACGACGCCGAGCCGCAGGAATCGTTTGGTGGCCCGTTGGATGCCGGGCCGGATTCGCGGGTGGAACAGCCCGGTGTTGCGGACCAGCAGGCCGAGGGCGAGGGCAACCACCAGGGCGCCGATGAAGCCCTGGAGGCTGGCAATGAAGAGGGAGAGGGCGACGGCGGCGGCCATGACCAATACTCCGGGGAGCAGGGTGAGGATTGCCGCGATGGCGGCCGAGCGCTGTGTGGTCACTGGTTTACTTTCAGGGCGCTCGGGTAAAGGGGCTTACAGAACGGGCAGTGCCCATCCCGGCCGAAGCCGGGATGGGCACCCGCTACTTACAGCAGGTCGTACTCTTCAAGGAAGGCCGTGGCGACAGACGCGCTGGACTCCCTGTCCACCTGAACCCGTGCGAGATACTCGGTGAGGTTATCGGTGGTAAGGGCAGCTGACACCGCGTTGAGCGATTCGGTGACCGCATCGGTTACCTTCGCTTCGCGCACGATCGGCACGATGTTCTGGGACAGGAACAGGTTCTGGGTGTCCTCGAGGACCACCAGAGACTCGGTCTCAATCGTCGAGTCGGTGCTGAAAATGTTGGCTACATCAATTTCGCCGCTCAGCAGTGCTTCGCGGGTCAGCGGTCCACCGGCGTCCAGGGGACGGAACTCGGAGAACACGATGCCGTACACCTCTTCAAGGCCGATCAGGCCCTGATAGCGCTCAACAAATTCAGGACCGGCTGCGAGCGTGAGCTCACCAGCAATATCGGTCAGATCGTCCATCGTCTCCAGGCCAAGCTCCTCGGCGGTCTCCGGGAGAACCGCAAGGGTGTCCTTATCCTCAGCCTCGGACTGTTCCAGTGCGATGATGCCCTCAGGCAGCACCTCCACCATGGCGTCGTACACTTCGTCGGGGCTGGTCACACCCTCGGGGGCGCCACCCTCCACGAGGGATGCGTACAGTGCGCCGTTGTACTCGGGGAGCAGGTCGATTGACCCGTCCTCAAGTGCTGCCAGGTACAGGTCGCGGGCGCCGATGTTGAAGCTACGCTCCACCTCGATGCCTTCGGCTTCCAGAACCTGCGCATACATCTCGGCGAGAAGTTCGCTTTCGGGGAAGTTTGCTGAGCCAATCGCGATGGTCTCTGCGTCCACTGACTCGCCGCCGGCGTCGGACTCAAGCGGATCGCCGCCACAAGCGGACAGAGCGAGGGCCGCAGCGCCGAAGAGCGCAACGCTACTCATCAGTCTGGTTGAGCGTTTCTTATTCATGGGTCGTGCCTTTCGGTCAGGTTTCTCAAGCTTATCCCGCCGTGGCCGTTGCCGGCCCGACGGAAGGTGATGGGGGTTTGTTCGACGTCCGGGTCAGCGCGCGCCCGGATACGCCGGGGGACACCACCAGCCGCTGCAGACCGGATGCGATCAGGTCAAGAATGATGGCCAACAGGGCGACGACGACGGCGCCGGCAATCACCCGGTCGTACTGATTCAGTGCGAGACCGTCAACCAGCAGCCTGCCCAGTCCGCCGAGACCAACATAGGAGGCGACGGTGGCGGTCGAGACCACCTGAAGGGTGGCGCTGCGCAGCCCGCTGAGGATCAGCGGCAACGCCATCGGAATTTCCACCCGGAACAGGATCTGGATGGGCCGCATGCCCATTCCCTTCGCGGCGTCCACCGACGCGGGGTTGATCGCCCGGAGCCCCGCATAGGTGGACGTGAGAATGGGCGGGATGGCGAGGACCACCAGGGCGATCACTACCGGCAGCAGTCCGAAGCCGATCACCGTCACCAGCAGGATGATGAGGCCCAGGGTCGGCAGCGACCGGCCGGCGTTCCCGGCGTTGATCGCCACAAACGAGAACTTGCCGGTGTGGCCGATGTACAGCCCCACCGGGATAGCGATCAGGGCGGCAATGACCAGCGTCAGGACCGTGTAATAGAGGTGTTCGACGACGAGTGACGGGATGTTCCCGTTCACGGCGAGATCCCAGTGCTCGGGATCCAACAGATATTCGAGATAATCCATCAGGCTCGTCCTCCCGCACGCACCCAGGGCGTGAATCGTCGTTGAACCAGCACAATGATGATGTCGCAGGTTGCCGCCAGCAGCACTGAGAGGATAATTCCCACCCAAATCGGTGCCAGGTAATCGAGCTGCAGCCCGCGGAGGAACAGGGCGCCCAGTCCGCCGACGCCGATCAGGGCACCAACGCTGACGATGGACACGTTCGCAACCGTCGCAACCCGGAGTCCGGCCAGCATGACCGGCAGGGCGATCGGCAGTTCCACCCGCAGCAGGCGGCTGACCCGGCGGTACCCCATGGCGGTAGCCGCCTGGGTGATGGCCGGATCAACCGAGTTCAGGCCGTCGGCCACCACCCTGACCATCAGCGCAACACTGTAGACGGTGAGCGCGATGATGATGTTCAGGGGGGAGAGGACGCCGGTGCCGATGATCGGTGGCAACAGGAGGAACAGGGCCAGCGAGGGGATCGCGTAGAGAATGCTGCTGATGTTCACCAGCGGGTAGTACAGCTTCTTGTAGCGGACCGCCAGATACCCCAGCGGCAGCGAGATGATGATCGCCAGGATGACGGGGATCAACGCCAGATACAGGTGCTCCTGGAACGCTGTCCAGATGATGTCACGGTTGCCGGAGATGTAGTCGATCATGCGGTGGTCCCCGCGCGCAGTCGGCGTCGCTCATCCAGCTGCCGTACCAGGCTCGGGTGCCGGATGACGCCGTCGGCCACGCCCGATGCGTTGACCCGGACCGCGATGCCGACGGGAGAGCTGATCGCTAGGTCGGTCACCACCCGCAGGGAATCCGCAACGGTGAAGGTGCCAGCGACCGAGAGGGGCGAATTCTCGTCGGCGATCCCCGGACCAGCCCAGCCGCGGGGGCGACCAGCGCTGTCGAGGACCAGCCTTTCATTGCCCACCCGGACCGAATCCAGGGGGTCAAGCTCAAGCACCTCGGAGGAGTCGAAGGAGAGGCTGCGGAAGCCGCGGTCGCGGCCCACAAAGTCGGCGACGAAGTCATTCGCTGGGTTCTCCAGCAGCTCCTGCGGGGAGGCATACTGGGCAAGATGCCCGCCCTCTTTGAAGACGGCGACCATGTCACCGAGCTTGATGGCCTCGTCGATGTCGTGCGTGACGAACGCAATCGTCTTGCCCAGCTCGCCCTGCAGTCGCAGGAATTCGGTCTGCAGGCCGGCGCGGACAATGGGGTCGACGGCGCTGAACGGCTCGTCCATCAACATGACGGGGGGATCGGCGGCAAGGGCGCGGGCAACTCCCACGCGCTGTTCCTGACCACCGGAGAGCTGTACCGGGTATTTGTCGGCCATGCTTTCGGTGAGGCCCACCCGGAGCAGCAGTTCCATGGCAGTGGCCCGCGACTTCTTCTTGTCGGTGCCGATCAGATTGGGCACCGTCATGACGTTCTCGATCACTGTGCGGTGCGGGAAGAGGCCCGCGTGCTGGATGACATACCCGATTGACCGGCGTAGCAGGGCGGCGTCCTGCTGCGTGACGTCCTGTCCATCGATCATGATGCGGCCGCCGGTCGGCTCGATCATGCGGTTGATCATGCGCAGTGAAGTGGTTTTGCCACAGCCCGAGGGGCCTACGAACACGGTGATCTTGCCAGTCGGCAATTCAAAGTTCAGGTTGTCGACGGCAAGGGTGCCATCCGGAAAAGTCTTGCTTACCTTGTCAAACGTAATCACGGTGGCTCTCCAGGTTCCTTGGCACCAGCCTCAATAGCGGGCAGTGAATAAGTTGATTCATAGTTTCAGCGAATGAATAGACAGTCACCCCGATGTGTGAGATGACTTACCTATCGACAGATCAAGGACAACGGTTCACCCATGACTTCCGAGGACAACATCAACCGGGTAATGCTCGACGGCGCCTCGCTGACACTTGACGATCTTATTACTATTTCAACTGGATCTTCCCGGGTAAAGGTTCCCGACGGCGTGATCGCTCGGCTGCAGCGGTCCAAGGACCAATTGGTCCAGGCCCGTGAAGCGGGGCGGGTCTACGGCGCCAACACCGGCGTCGGCGCCAATCGTGCCCTGAATGTGGAGCCGGGTGGGTCGCTGGCTGAACGACGGGCGGCCCATGCGAAGCGCCTTCTGCTGAGCCACTGCGCTGGGGCTGGTCGTGTCGATGAGGCGACCACAGTGCGCGCTGCCATGGCCGTCCGGCTCAACCAGTTTCTCGCCGGCGGGTCCGGCATCAGCCCCGGTGTGGTGCAGGGGTTGCTGGAAGCGATCAACAATGGATCGGTCGCCGCCATTCATAGCCTGGGCGGCCTGGGCACCGGGGATCTGGCGGCCATGGCTGAGCTGGCCCTGACCCTGAGTGGGGACCGGCCGTGGCAGGTGGGGGGAATCGCCCCGGTACGGTTCGAGGACACCGACTCGCTGCCGTTCATGAGCTCCAGCGCTCTGACCCTCGCCACCGCGACGCAGGGTGCCGTTGCCATGGAGCAGCTGATGAAGAGTGCGCTGGTGGTGGCGTCGCTGACCCTGCTGGCGCTGGAGGGCTCACCCGAACCGTATGCCGAGGCGGTTCACCGGGCGAGGGTGCACCCTCACCAGGCGGCGGTGGCCGCGGCGATGCGCCGGCTGACCGGACCCGATACCCCGGCTGTGCCGGCCCGGCTGCAGGATCCTTTCGCCCTCAGGGCGTTGCCCCAGGTGCACGCCCCGGCCCTCGATGCTCTCCAACGGCTGCGTTCCATCCTGGAAACCGAGCTCAACGGGGCGGCGGAGAACCCGCTGATGACCACCGATGGCCTGTTCCATCACGGCCAATTCCATCTGGCCACGCTGGCGGCGGCACTGGACGGTACCCGAACGGCTGTCTACCCGGTGATCTCACTGTCCGCAGCCCGGCTGTCCCACCTGTTCCGCCCGGAGCTGAGCAGTCTCCCGTCCTTCCTTTCGACCCGGGGAAGCTCTGGCCTGATGATCGCCGAGTACGTCGCCCAGGATGTGCTGTCGATCCTGCGGACCGCTGCGACGCCGGCGAACGGGCCGGGGATCAACGTCTCGCTGGGCCTTGAGGAGCATGCCGGGTTCGCCACCCAGGGTGCGCGTCAGCTGCGCCACCTCGCAGCGGAGGCGCCCGCCATCGTTGCTCTCGAAGCGGTTGCCGCTGTCAGGGCGCTGCGGATGGCACCTCACCGGCTCGGGACCGCTCCGGCGAGGGCAGCCTTTGAGTATCTTGCCGCGGGGCTGGACCCGGACCAGGATGACCGGCCGCTGGGGGAGGACCTGGCCGCAGCACAGGCGCTCCTGCCGGGCCTCGCTGAGTTCTAAACCAAAAGCGAGTGCGTCTAGCGCCCCAGCTCGTCAGTGACCGACTGGAGTTGCTTGAATTTCTCAATCACGCTTTCGTCGTCCATGGGCCGCAGCTCATCGGCGTAGCTTACGGACATGCGGCGGATCACTCCGTTGCGGCCGATCGCGTACTGCCCCATCCGCCAGAGCGGTGGGGAGTAGGCGTGGATGGAGACGGACCCGTCCACGGACCCACCCATCCGGTGCACATGATCGGGTCCGAAGGAGAAGGACCGGCCAGCCTCCACCACGCGACGGACGGGTTCGCCGTTCATCCGCGGGTTGGCTTCAGTGACGGCGCCCTGGGTGACGACGACGGCGCCGGAGGAGATGTCGTGATCGTGCCAGCCGGTGTCGTCCTGGGTATTCCAGCACAGCAACCAGACGTCGATGTTCGAGTCCCGGTACAGCGAGGCGTAGTGGCGTTCGCCGCCCTCATGGTTGATGTGGTGTTCCCACAGCTCGGGGCACGCGGCGAGGGTGGTGACCCAGTCCTGGAGCTCCTTCTGGCTGAGGGTGCGCCCCGGCAGGGCAGGAACGTCTGATTCAGTGAGGGCGAGGCCCTGGGGAGGTGCAGTGGTCATCGTGGAGTTCCTTTCAGGAGATGCTGTGGATTGGCGGAAAAGAGCGCGTGGGTGAAGGCATGCCCTAGGCCGGGGTCGCGTGGCTCGGCGTAGGGCCGGTCAGAGCCGTGAATAATCGGGTCGACGCCGACCACCCGGATGGTCGCATCAATCGCCCGGGTGTCGTACGAGGAGGTTTCGTAATAGACCAGCGGGTCAACGGCGCCAAACGTGCCGCCGCGCGCCGCGAGACGTTCGTGGTGCAGGGGTGCGAGCCCGGCCAGGGCCACGAAGGCCACCCGCAGGGTGGAGTGCTGGGCGCGTCCCACTGCGTGCCAGGCCAGCCAGGAGGCATGCAGCTGGGCAACATACGGCACCAGTGCTGGCCACCAGGACGGGGTTCCGGTGGTGGCCGGGGCGGGCCCGGGGTGGATCAGGAGCGGCTTGTTGGCCGCCTGCACTACGTCGAGGACCGGCCTCATCCGCCGGATTGCGTCAGGGTCGGCCAGTGCGGTGGCGGGCAACTGCAGCCCCACCACCCGGTCATGATCCAGGATGTGGGCCAGGCCGTCGAGGTCGAACTCGCTTACCGGCGTCGCCGCCCAGACCAGGAACGGGTCACCCAGTTCCAGTGCCGACCGATGCCAGATCTCGATCAGCTCTCGCGATTCCTCGAATGGGAGATGCTCGATGCCCAGGGGACTTGAGAGCGACAGCAGCACCTGGTCCTTCCCCTCGCGGGTTTCCTGGGTCCGGCGGACGGCGGTGTCATGGGCAAGGGGGTCGACGGCGTAGGGTGCCTCACCGTCGATGAGCAGCTCCCAGCCGTTCAGTCGGGGGGTCTGAACGCGGTTGCGGAGTGCCTCGATCAACGCAGCTGGCCACAGGTGCTGGTGGCAATCGGTGCGCATGATGCCTTTCGAGGGAAATGATCGGATGAGGTGGGAAACTGCTAAGCAACCTGTCGAAGTGAACCGGTTCACACCATCAATTGAACCGGCTCACACGACGCTTTGTCAACCGATCGTGGAAAGGGCCACCGGGGCAGAGCCGGCCTGCTCACCCGTATGCTGGTCTGATGACCGGGGCCCAGCGCAAAACACTCCAGGACATTGCCGACGCCGCGGGGTTGTCGAAGGCCGCAACGTCCTATGCGCTGCGCGGCCTGCGGGGTTCAGAGGCCACCCAGGCGCGGGTCCGTGCCATTGCCGAGGAGCTCGGCTATTCGGCCGATCCCATTGCCCGGGCCCTCGCGAGCGGGCGTAGCGGCAACGTCGCCATCGTCGGATCGCTTCGCGATTTGTGGCGTCAGGGCCTGGCCGTGATGCTGTCCGAGGCCCTCAGGGCGCAGAAACTGTCCTCAATCATTGCCGACGTCGACGGCTCGCCCCAGCGCGAAGAGGAAGTGCTCCGCTCCCTGGCGGCCCAGCGCGTCGACGGGGTGATCGCGTTGCCGGTGGATCCGTCGGCGAGCTACTGGGCCGATGTGCCCGCCCAGACCCGCATCGTCTCGATCGGCGACGCGCTCACGGCCCGTCCTGACTCGGAAAGTGTTCTCTTCGACAACGAATACGGGGTGGGCACCGCGCTGCAGCACCTCGCCGACCTCGGGCACCGCACGGTCGGCCTGCTCGCACCGACGCTGCCGTCCACCCCGGGCCGGCCCGCCGAACTGCTTGCCCAAAGCCTCGGGGATTCCATGGGTCTGACCGTCACCGTGTCGTCGTCGCCATCATCGGTCCACGGCGCGGCGCAGGCCGCGGCCCAACTGCTGGTGGGGGACCACCGCCCCACGGCCCTGTTCTGCCTGGGCGATTCGATCGCTTTCGGCGCCTACCGCGCCGCCCGGGACCTCGGCCTGTCGGTGCCGGAGGACCTGTCGATTCTGGGGTTCGATGACAGCGAGCTAGCGTCACTGGTCAGCCCGGAACTCACCACCTTCGGCTGGGACGAGCAGGCGATTGTCGACGCCGCAGTCGGCGCCCTGACCTCGCCTGAGGGCACCGGAACCGCCAGTGGCCGGGTGATGTTCAGGCCGGTCTTTATCGCCCGGGCGTCGACAACCCGTCCGTCGCGGCCCAACGCCCCCAGCCACTAGCCAGCAGGTCGTTCAGCACAGTGATGTCCCGGCCGAACGCGCGGTCGTCTGTGCCATCGGGCAGGAGATCCGAGGCGTCCTCCACCAGGGTTCTCAGGCGGGGGTCGACGGCGGTCAGCGGGCGTTCGGACAGCCTCACCCCCTGGATGACGGTCAGCAACTCACAGGCGAGCACGTCGCGGAGCCCGGTGGCAGCGTGGTGGCACGCTTCCGCCGCTTCGGACGAGAAACTCTGCACATCCTCCTGGCCGAAGGACGTTTCGATGGCCCCCAGGCTGGAGGGCCGAGCGACCGCCACCAGTTCGTGGACGACGCCGACCGTCCGTTTGTGCACCGCCACCATTCCCGCGTGCAGGCCAGGCTGCCCGGAGAGCTGCCGGGGAAGTCCAGTGAACTTCTCGTCCAGGAGGCGGTGCACGCGCGCCGCAGAGGTCTCGGCGACATGAATCATCGACAGCCGCAGCCCGTCCAGCGCCGCGGCAAGATCAAACCCATCGAACCCGGCCGTCCCGATGAACCGCCCATCCAGGTAGGCAGGCGAATCGGTGACACCGTTCAACGCCCGCTCAACAGCCGCCTCCACCGCGTCGATGGACCGCAGCAGCTGAGCCACCGCTGCTCCGAGCACCCTGACGGAGAGCGGGGATTGCAGGGTACGGGGGTGGGGGTCGTCGCCGGCGAGCTGCCGGATAGCGCCCAGTACTGTGCCGAGCTCGACGTCGGCGCGGGCCAGCGCCGGGTCGAAGGGGTCGCGGCTGGCCCCCACTAGGCACACCTCTGCGGCGGTGAGGGCCACCACCTGGGCGGCCAGCAACCGGGCATCGTTCGCTCGAAGGATGGCGAGGGCCGTGGTGACGGGAATCCCCTCAATCAGCGCCACCCCTTCCTTGGTCTCCAACGAGTACGGCTCCATGCCGGCCGCCGAGAGCACGTCGACGGCGTCGACAGCCGCACCGTCCACCAGGAACTCTCCCGATCCGGTGAGCGCCCCACCCAGATGGGCGAGGGGAATGATCTCCCCGGCGGCACCGATCCGGGTCCGGGGGATGGCGGGGAGCATATCGGCAGCCAGGAGCTCGACCAGACGGACGCAGAGGTGCTCCGATACCCCGGCGTCCCCGGTCAGGAAGGTGCGGAGCCGCACCGCCAGGACCGCGCGGGTTTCCGGATCGGTCAACCAGGGGGCCGATCCCACGGCACGGCCGAGCATGAGGTTGTTTTGGTGCCTGGACTGGGCGACGACGTCGAGACGCACCTCGCTCGCCGCGCCCATCCCGGTGTTGACCCCGTAGACAGGGTCGCCGTCGGTCAGCAGCTCAAGTACCTCGCGGCGGCGCAGTGAGACCCGGTCCAGCAGGTCCTGCTCAAGCCGGAGGGATCGGCCGGCGGAGACTTCGGCGATGGCGACGGCGTCGAGCTCTTCGGGGGTGGCGAGCCGCAGCACCGGGAAATTGGCGGCGGTGGTCTGTGTGAGATCCATGAGGGTTACCGGTACCTCAGCATGGTTCCAGTATCGGTCTGCTCCGCCTTGGTGAGGATCAGGTGCGCCACGGCGACGTCGAGGATCGACAGACCGCGGTGCCAGAGCAGGATCCGCTCGTCGTCCGACTCGCGGCCGGGCTTCTGGCCGCTGACAATCTCACCGAGCTGCGCGTACAGCGTTTCGGGGGAGAGTCGGCCGGTATCCACATGGGGTCGCAGCGCGCCGAACCTGCCCGATTGCGCTTCACGCCAGTCGTCCACCACCACCTTGTCCATCACATCCAGCAGGTCGAGTTCGACGGCGCTCACCGTGCCATAGGGGACCACGAAGGCGCCCGGCTTGACGGCGGCGGTGCGCAACAGCGGGGTGGGTTCGTTCAAACGGGAAGCCTCGATGAGGATGTCGGCATTATCGAAGGCCTCCTCGGCGGTGTCCACCACCCGTACCGGGGTGCTGATCTCGGCGCGTAATTGCTCAGCGAATGCTTCGCGGGATTCGGGTCGCTTGCTGGTGACCCGGATTTCGTCGAAGTCGAACAGGCTGTCCAGCATCGTCACGTTGGAGAATGCGGTGCCGCGGGCTCCTACATGCCCGAGGATTTTCGAGTCTTTCCGGGCGAGGTGTTTGGCGCCGACGGCGGTCATCGCACCGGTCCGTACCTCGGTCACCAGGGTGGCGTCCATGACGCAGAGTGGGACGCCGGTCGTCGGGTCATACAGGGTGGCCATCGCGAGTTCGCTCGGCAGGCCCTGCAGGTAGTTCGGGACAAAGTCACCCACCACCTTGACGCCGCTGACGCCGTGGGCGCCCAGGTTGGACACGTGGCCGCGCAGCACATTGAAGTGGCCGACGCCGCCGTTGTTGGGCACCAGGTGCATCCGTGGCTCGAAGACGGTTTCACCCCTGCCGTGCGCGGCGACGACGTCGTCCACGGCCGAGATGATCTCCGGGCGCGTCAGCTGCAGCGAATCAATATCCGGGCCGGAGAGGAACCTCAACCAGATCTCGCGCTGAGCCTGCTGAGACATTCAAACCTCTCCCAAGTGAATTGCTTCATGCACATGATTCGACTGTGTATCATGCTATTCATGGTGAGCGGGATCACCAAACAAGGATGTTACCGAGACCGGGGGCCGATCGTGCTGAGTGACCAGTCGTCGGCGGACCGCGCCCATGACTGGCTGGTGGACCTGGCCCATCGGCACCGGGTCTCACCTACCCAGCGGCGCGTGATCCAGTACATGCTTGCCTCACTGCCGGATGTGGCGTTCGCCTCGACCATCGACGTCGCTGAGGCGGCCGGAGTCAGCCAGCCCACTGTCACCCGTCTGGCCACCGCCCTCGGCTATCCCGGCTATCCCGAATTTCGCAGCGCCATTCGCGACGTCGTCCGCGGCACGTCCGCTCCGCTGAACGGCCAGGGGGTGGAACGGCCCACCATTTTCGAATTCGAGCAGCAAAATCTCGGCGCACTGGAACGCACGGTGGCCAGTAAGCAGATGGAGCGTGCCCTTGACCTCCTGGCCGGCACCCAGCCGCTCGGAATCATCGGCCTGCGGGTCTCGGCGGCGCTCGCAGAGTATCTCGGCTACTTTGCCCGCCGGGTGTTGCCGGATGTCCACGTCCTGTCGGACGCGGCGTCGATGGATGATGCGATCCTCCAGTTGCACCGGAACGGCGCCACCGCGGTGTTGGCGTTCGTGATGCCCCGGTATCCCGCGGCGACGGTGCGGGCGTTGGCGCAGGCCCGGTCGCTCGGGATGGCTACGGTCGCGATCGTCGACAGCCCGCTGGTGCCGTTCGCCAACGACGTCGACGCCCTTCTGGTCGCGCCGGTCGGCACCGACCTCGTGTTCGACTCCCACGCCGCCGCCGTCGTTCTGTCGATCTCGCTGCTGGATGCCCTCGCCGCCCGCGATCCGCACCGCACCCAGGAACTACTCGAATCCCACGAGGAACTGGTCGAGCGCTGGGCCCACGCCGAGCAATGAGGGCTGTGGTCAGCAATTTTTCGGGACCGCTATGTTAGCGTCCCCTCATGGTGTCTAGTTGGTATCAGCGGTGGGTCGGCATTTTCATAGCGGTTTTGGCAGGCAGCGCCGCGGCGCTTCTCTGGTTTGCTGTTGCCAGCGGAGATCCGCAGGTACGTGACGAGCCAACAGAAGGTCTGATCCTGGGTTTCTGGCGGGTCCTCTACGATTCCGAAGCTCCGTCGCTCCGCGTGATCCTGACGGCTGCTGCCATGGCGCTGTTGCTCGCTGTAGGTGTTGCGTTATTGGAACGGCGTATCGCGTCAAGGTCACGACGTTCAAACGATGGGACAGCGAGTCCTCTGGCGCCGAAGATCGTGATGGCGGCGACCCGCGGAGTGTATGCGGGCCCGGTCACGGTGACCGTTCTGATTCCCTCCCACAACGAGGAAGTTTCGTTGCCAGCTACTATTGCTTCGCTTCTGGAACAGTCTCATCCCCCTGATCGAGTGATCGTGGTGGCCGACAACTGCACAGATTCGACTCCCGAGGTCGCCCGAGGGGCCGGTGTCGAGGTGTTCATCTCAGTCGACAACGAGCACAAAAAGGGCGGTGCGCTAAACCAGGCCCTGGCTCAGCTCCTTCCGGGCCAGCAGGACAACGACGTCGTCATGGTGATGGATGCCGACACCAGGCTGGACGGCGGCTTTATTGAGGCAGCGATCCAGCGATTCACCGCTGACCGGGGGCTGATGGCTATTGGCGGCCTTTTCTACGGTGAGCAGGGCCACGGGTTGCTGGGCCAGTTTCAACGCAACGAATACATCAGGTACGGACGTGAGATTCGCCGACGCCGAGGTCGCGTGTTCGTGCTGACCGGTACGGCGTCGATATTTCGTCCCCTTGCCCTCCGGACCGTGGCGGAGAGCCGTGGAGTGCTGATCCCGGGGGAGCCGGGCAAGGTGTATGACACTGCTGCCCTGACTGAGGACAATGAGTTGACGATCGCGCTGAAATCACTCGGTGCCCAGATGGTGTCGCCCAGCCAGTGCACAGTTGTCACCGAGTTGATGCCAGGGTGGCGAACCCTGTGGGCCCAGCGGCTGAGGTGGCAGCGAGGCGCCCTGGAGAATCTGGGTGCATACGGTGTCAGGCCTCAAACCATGCGGTACTGGGCGCAGCAACTGGGTATTGGGTATGGCGTTATCGCCCTGGGGTCCTTCCTGGTGCTGATCCTGGTGACGTTGCTGTCGCTGGAGGAGTGGGTCTGGTTCCCTTTTTGGCTGGGCCTCGGCGTGCTCTTCATGGTTGAGCGGGTTGTCACGGTCTGGAAAGGAGGATGGCGCGCACGTGCATTGGCGGCCACCCTGTTTCCGGAGCTGTTTTTCGACATGGTTCTCAACGTTGTGTATGTCAAAGGGATTCTTGATATCGCGTTCCGTCGACAGGCGACCTGGAAGCACGTCACCCACGAAGAACCTCACCTACCTCAGGAAGTTGGCTAACACCCATGTCGGCTATGTCCGTTGTACCCGCAGGAATTTTGTTTCCGGAATCTGTTGTGCACTCCGAGTTGTTCGCAGTTCTGGCGGCTTTCGTCGCTATCAATACGGTCATGTATGCAGCGCTCGCCGCCGCTAAGGTGCTGCCAAAGGTCTATCCCTCAGATTGGACTCGGGGGCGGAACCGCCGGACGGAAACACGCAGTATTCACCCTGCCGGCTTCGAGTGAACCAGTTGCACTCCGCGGCGACGTCGTCGCCGGCGCCCTGCCCGGCGCTGCGCTCGCTTCGCAACGCCTAGTCCCTCAGGGCTATTCATCCCCAGCGGGTAGCCAGAGGTGTTACCGTGATCACCACGGACGGTGAACGTCCACTGGTTGAGGAGATCCCCATGGCGCGCACAACCCGCACACCGGACGAGAGTATTCGTCGTCTTCGCCCGTACAACCTGGTGGCTGGTTCCCTGCATCTGGTGCAGGCCATCGCCTTCGCGGTCATCCTCTTCATGCTGGATACCCAGGTCACCTTCGGAGTGACTGCCGATTACCTGGCAGGTCCGCCCGGATTTCCGCTACCTCCTGAACGGGTGGATCTCTTCGCCGTGAACGTGGGTGCCGGGGTGGTCCTGTTCCTGGCACTCTCCGCGCTGTTCCACTTTGCCGTCGCGTCGCCGCTGTTCTTCCCACGCTACGGTGCTGGGCTGAGGGCCAACCGCAACTACTTCCGTTGGGTCGAGTACTCGCTCAGTTCGTCGGTGATGATCTGGCTGATTGCTCAAACGACGGGGATCTCCGACGTCGCCGCACTGATTTCATTGTTTGCCGCCAACGCGGCGATGATCGGCTTTGGAGCCCTGCAGGAAAAGTATGAGCAACCCGGAAGCGGCAATTTCCTGCCTTTCATCCTCGGGTCCCTGGTCGGTCTGGTGCCGTGGATCGCCATCCTGATCTATTTCCTGTCTCCCGGGTCTACCAGCACGGTCGAGCCGCCCGCCTTCGTCTACGGCATCATCATCTCGCTGTTCGTCTTCTTCAACACGTTCGCGATCAACCAGTGGCTCCAGTACCGCCAGGTGGGGCCATGGCGGAACTACCTCTACGGCGAACGGGTGTACATCACCCTCAGCCTCGTTGCCAAGACCGCCCTTGCCTGGCAGGTATTCTCGGGCGCCATCATCCCGGCCCTGACCGGCTGACCCGCTAACCGCCCCTGGACACGATGAGCAACACGGTGGACCGGGAGCGGCTGCTTCGGTGTCGCCTGGCCGCACAGCTGATCCGGGACGACGACGACGCCAAGCCAGCCGTCCGGGGCGTGGTCGAGCGTCTGGTGGCGATGCAGGCGCAGGATTTCAACCAGGCCCTGTGGGCGATCGGTCTGCGGTCACCGGGCTCAACCCGGGATGACGTGTTCTCGGCGCTCCAACGCGGTGACATTGTGCGGTCGTGGCCCATGCGCGGGACCCTGCACTTTGTGCTGCCAGCCGATCTTCGCTGGATGCTCGGGCTCACCACCCACCGGGTGCTTACTGGCGCGGCCGCCCGGCATCGGGCGCTGGGGCTTGACCAGACGGCGTTTGAGAGTGCGCGTGCTGTGGCCCTGACGGTGCTGGCGGGCGGCAGGAAGATGGTCCGCAACGAGTTCCTCGCGGCGCTCAGTGCGGCAGGGATTGATACGGCCAACCAACGTGGCTACCACGTGATCGTGTATCTCGCGCAGACTGGCACGCTCTGCTGGGGGCCGCCGGTCGGTGGTCAGCAGGCACTGGTCCTGCTCGACGAGTGGGTGCCGGATGAGGGCCAGCCGGAACGTGACGAAGCGCTGGGCCGGTTTGTTCTTGGGTACTTCACCGGGCATGGTCCGGCCACACTGCGGGACTTTGTCTGGTGGTCCAAGCTGACGGTTGCCGACGCGAAGATCGGGTTGGCGTTGGTCCGCGACCAGCTGACAGAGCTGACCTACGATGCCACCTCTTATTGGATGGCTGCGGACCGCCCAGGGGACCCACCGTCCGTGTCAGGACTGGCCCTGCTGCCTGCCTTCGACGAGTACGTGATCGGCTACCAGGACCGGACACCGGTGCTCCGGCCCGAGTATGCGCAGCGCATCGTGCCGGGCGGTAACGGTGTGTTCAAGCCAACCGTGGTGGTAAATGGCCGCGTCACCGGCACTTGGCGCCGGTCCACAGACCGGTCGGGTGGCCTTCTCATCGATCGGTTCGAGCCACTGACAGCGTGGGAAGAGAAGGCTCTTCTCACCGCGGAACAGTCCTACCAGAGCTTTAGCTCCGCAAGGATAGGAACCGGGTAGCACGCTTCAGAAAGCACTGTGAACTGGCCGTTAGATCAAGGTGTGGATCATCTGGGCCGCACCGTCATCGTGTATGGTCCCGGTGACCTCGTCTGCCTCCCGCTTTACCGCTTCGGGAGCGTTACCCATCGCCACTGCACGAGCTGCCCAATGAAACATCTCGATGTCATTGAAGCCGTCACCGATCGCCACAGTTCTGCTCGCATCGATTCCCAACTCCAGACGCAGGCGTTCCAGGGCAAAGGCTTTGGTCACCCCGGCTGCAGTGAGGTCCAGCCAGCCATTGCTACCCACGGAATAGGGCACTCCGTTCAAGCCCAATTTCTCGGCGATTGACAGAAAATCCTGGGAGAACATCTCGAGTGCGTGAATGACTACTCGAGTGGTTTGGTCCTCGACCAGCTGTTCGAGGGCCACGACGTTGTGATCCTGACCCAGTGCGCCGAGAGGGAATTCGGCGTTGGTCTTGAAGTACCCGTTCTTCAGTTCCACTGCGCAGAGGACATTGGGATTCTCAGCCAAAAGGGTGTGGACGGCCTCGGTTGGATCGAAGGTGACTCTGTGGTGGATGTCAAATCCCGCTGGCTCTGATTTCTGAGATTTGGCGACCACGGCCCCGTTTGAACACACCAGGTAGTTCGCCGCTAGCCCCAATTCCAGGGCCACCGGCAACGTGGTTGAAATGGACCGGCCTGTTGCCAGGACTACTACCCACCCCGCATCGTCCAGAGCCCTGACCGCAAGCTTGACCGACGGGCTGATTCCGTTGGGGGTCATGAGAGTGCCATCGAGATCCAGTGCGATCATTCCGGGAAGTGCCATGTCGTCGTTCTCTTCCGGCGCACTGGGCGTCTATTCGTAGTTATGTAACCTGCCTAGCTAATTGCTGAGCCTAATGCTGCCCATTGGGGAACGTCAATGGACGCCGTTCTGCTCGCCGGTTCCGGCATGATTCCCCCCGGAATCCCCGAGGAGCAGGTAACGTTCACGCATCGTCGGATGGAATGCTGTTGACTCGCGAATAAATCCGGGGCTACGCTACAAATAATTACGCAGGTGGGTTTCATATTCGTTTTCTTTATGGATCCACCCTGACGGCTCAGGCGAAAGAGACGCGGATGACAGCCAACGATGGAGTGTATGAGCGACTGCTTTCCGATGTTCGCAGTAAAAACGTCGTTGCATGCCTTCAGGAGATCCGCAGTACGAATGCCGTGACGCTCACCGCGCTGTCCAAGGCGACGGGGCTGTCTCGGCCAACTGTGGAAAGTGTCGTTACGGAGTTGATCCACCAAGGGCTGGTGGGGGAGCTCCCGTCGGGCCAAGGGGCCACTCATGCCGCCGGCCGACCTGCCCGGCGATTTGCTTTCCTCGCAGATTCGCGACGCATCATGTCCGTCGACGTCGGGATCCACCGGATGCGCGCGATGCTGGCCAACTTGGCGGGGACGGTCACGGATGAGCTTGTCTGGGACGTACCGGACGACGCTGACGACCTTGAGCGGTTCGATTTTTTCGCCGATCTCACCCGGTCCCTCCTGGGAGTTGCGGGAGTTGCGGCGCAGGGTGTAAGCAATGTGACGGTCGCCGTTCCGGGGATTGTTGACCTGACGGGAAACATGCTGCTCTCGGACGCGCTACCTCAATGGGTCGGTGTTGATCTTGCCAGCCAGTTTCGTCAGCGGATGAGTGGAACGCTGGTGGTCGAAAACGATATCAACATGGCCGCTCTCGCCGAACACGCGATTGGCGCCGCCAGACTAGCTTCGGATGTTACCTATATTCAGGTCGGACACCGGACCAACTCAGCGCTCATTCTCGGTGGTCAGCTGCGCAGAGGCCGTCACTTCGCGACCGGGGAAGTCGGCGGTCTGCCCTCATCCGGCTGGAATCAATTCGGGGTGGACCTAAACGCTTTGCCCCCGCATGATTCTGCAGCCCATCGATTCGAGCGCGCCAAGATCGGGGACCCCGAAGCCACCGTATGGGTGAGGGATTTTGCCCGGTCGTTGGCCCCAGGGGTTTCGTCGCTGATGTTAGCCGTTGACCCTGACGTCGTGATCATTGGCGGCGGTGTGTCCGGCGCCGGGGACCTCCTGCTGGACCCACTCCGGGAAGCGTTGGCCGAAATCATTCCGGCACACATGCAACCCCACATTCTTGCTTCCACGATTGGCGTTTCTGGCGTCGCTGTTGGAGGCATTGTGCGAGGGCTCGACGAGGCCTCACACAAATTGTATGCCGGTGGTGCGACGACGACTCCGCGCATCGACCTAGCTGGGCTGAAAGAACACACAACAAGGAGAAACCAATGAGAAAGAGCTACAAGCTGACCGCTCTGGCCGCGGGCGCCGCACTCGCATTGAGTGCATGTGGTGCAGAAGCCGAAGGCGGTGGTGACGGCGCTGATGTTTCACTTCCGGATGACAAGGACATGGCGGCGTCGATCAGCTACGGCCTGTGGGATGATGTTCAGCGCCCCGCGATGGAGGAGCTGATTGCGGGTTTCAATGAGGAATACCCGAACATTGACGTCAGTATCACCACCACGCCTTTCGCCCAGTACTTCACGAAGTTGCAGACGCAGGCCGGCGGTGGCGAGCTCCCCGACGTCTTCTGGCTGAATGGTCCGAACTTCCAGACGTACGCGGCGGAAGGAATGATCGAGCCTCTGAGCTCGCTGGTCGAAGCTGGAGCAATCGATCCTGCAAATTATCCGGACGCTATGAACGACCTGTATTCCTATGAAGGCACCATGTATGCGGTGCCAAAGGACTATGACACCGTTGCCCTGTGGTACAACGAGGAGTTGTTCGAGCGGGCCGGAGTTGACGTTCCGACCGGAAACTGGACCTGGGAGGACTTTACGAGCGCGGCGAAGACCATTAGCACCGAGCTCGAAGATGAAGGCGTCTACGGGTATGCAGGCGGCACCTCTAACCAGAGCCTGGTCTACGATGCGGTACTTCAGGCCGGCGGTGAAATCATCACTGAGGACGGAAAATCCGGCTATGACAGTCCCGAAGCGCTCAAGGCCTTTGAAATGTTGGCTGGCATGGTTGCCGACGGATCGTCGCCTTCCATTGAAACAACGGCCGAAACTCAGCCGACCGCCCTCTTCTCCAGCGGTCAGGCAGCAATGATCTGGGATCACAACCAGCGATCCAATGTCTTCGCAGAGTCCCCGGATTTTGAGAGCTTTAACGTCGTGCCACTGCCCAAGGATGAACGTCAGGCAACAGTGATCCACGGGGTCGGAAACGCGATGGCGGCCGAAGGCGAGAACAAGGAAGCCGCTGCGGCCTTCTTGACCTACCTCGGGGGTGAAGAAGCAGCCACACTTCAGGCAGAATCTGGTGCGGCCAACCCTGCTTACGTCGGAACACAGGACGCCTATGTCAACTCAATTCCGGAGATTGACCTCCAGATCTTCATCGATGCCGCCGATGAGTATGCCTTCCCCTACCCGGTCTCGCGGAACAGCTCGGCCTGGCTGACGGAAGAGAGCACATACTTCCCGCGGATCCTTTCCGGCGAATTGCCCGTCGAAGAGGGATTGTCCCAGCTGGCTGAGGCAGTGAACGAGCATCTCGCGAATGAAAAATGACACTGATTCCTACTAAGAAGCGAACGGGCGGTGCCTCTGCACCGCCCGTTCGCGGGATGCGCGCCAATAACCGGATCCGCAATGACGGTATCTGGCCGTGGCTTTTCCTTGCGCCGGTTCTCATCGGGCTGGGAGCATTTTATCTGTGGCCCATCGTTCAGACGGTGTACTTCAGCTTCACCACATTCGGCGTCTTCGGAGGGACCGAATTCGTTGGGCTTGACAACTATCGGCAGCTCATCCAGGACGACCAGATACCCCGGAGTCTTTTCAATACGGTCATCTATACGGCCATTGTGCTCCTGGGAATTCCAATAGCAATCTTCTTCTCAAGCCTGCTGAACCGCCCTGGATTGCGTTTCGCTACCTTTTACCGCCTTCTATTTTTTATGCCCTACGTGGCAATGCCTACAGCGGTAGCAATCGTCTGGCGAACTATTTACAATGGCGATTACGGCATTTTGAACTCTCTTCTCTCGGTTTTCGGAATCGACGGTCCACACTGGGTGTCGACGCCGGGATTCTCGCTTGCAGCACTGGGAATTCTGGGGCTGTGGTCGGCGCTGGGATTCAGCATGATTATTCTGAGTGCTGGAATGCAAGGCATTCCGACTGAACTCTACGAGGCTGCGCAACTCGATGGAGCTAGCTCCTGGCGGCAGTTCATCTCTATCACCGTGCCCATGTTGACACCAAGCATATTCCTGGTGGTTATTGTCTCTACGATCAACGCGTTCCAGCTGTTTGATCTGCTGTTTGCCTTGATGGGGGACAGTAACCCAGCGATGCGCGAAACACAGTCCTTGGTTTACCTGTTCTACTCTGAGGCGTTCCTCATTAATGACAAGGGGTACGCTTCAGCAATCGCGTTGCTAATTATGGCCTTTATAGCGATCATCACATTTGTACAATTTAGACTGCAGAGACGATGGGTGAACCATGTCTAGACAGACAGTAGATGCAGTGGGTGAGGTGCGGCCAGGCGGGCAGTCGCCATCTCAACCCGAAAAGCGAAGCTTCTTGAATCGGCATCCGCACTTCTTTGTACACATGATGCTGATGTCCGGTGGCTTCGTCATGGTGTTCCCCTTCCTGTGGCAAATCATGATGAGCCTTTCCTCGCAGGCAGAGTCAATGTCAGTTCCACCCAGCCTGTGGCCGGAGGTCGCACAATGGGGAAATTATGCAACGGTCTTCGACCGCGTCCCGTTTGCGCGGCAATTCCTCATCTCGGTGGTGGTCACGATCCTCACCGTGGTCGGCCAAGTGATCTTCTGCTCGATGGCAGGTTATGCTTTCGCTCGCCTACGCTTCTGGGGCAGCGGAGCCATCCTTGCCATAGTTCTTTCGATCCTGATGGTTCCCACTCAGGTGTACCTGATTCCGCAGTACCAGATCGTGCAGAGCCTCGGGGGACTGAATACCATCTGGGGGATTGTGCTGCCGGGAGTCTTCAGCGCCTTTGGCACTTTCCTGATGCGTCAGGCGTTCCTGGGACTGCCCCACGAGTTGGAGGAGGCGGCCCGGATCGATGGGGCTAACCCATTCCAGCTCTTTTGGAGAGTCTTGTTGCCCTTGACTAAACCATCGCTCAGCGCGCTCACGATCATCACGATCCTGTTCGCTTGGAATAATCTGCTGTGGCCTCTGGTGATCACCACGGATGCCGCCGATATGCCCCTGGTCGTGGGATTGGCGAATCTGCAGGGACAGTACACAACGGACTATCCGGTCCTGATGGCGGCGAGTTTGATGGCGATGGCACCGGTGTTGCTTCTATTCATCCTGTTGCAACGCCGTGTCGTCGACGGATTGGCGCATTCGGGCCTGAAATAGGGGGTGGGGGTGCTATGGCTGGTCAGCGACCCGCCGACCAGCCATAGCACTCCCGATGACGCACTGGGGCGACTTAGTCAGTGGCCCTCGGCAGAGAGATGGTCTCTCCTGTCTGGATCGACCTCTGGGCGGCTGTCACAATTTCCAGAGTCCGCAGTCCAACGTATCCGTCCGGCTGAGCCTGGTGACCTGTGCGCACCGAAGTCAGGAATGACTCCAGCAGCGTGGCGTCGAGATTAGGGCTGTAGGGCAGTTCGACAGGTTTGCCTGTGCTTGTCTCCAGGCCCCTGATCCGGGGTCCGAAGAAATCCACGTCGACACTGCCCTTGGTTCCCGCGACATTGATCTTCAGCCCACCCCAGGTAGGGGCTGAGTCTGGCTCGCTCCACGAGCAATCAATGGAGGCAATCGTTCCGTTCTCGTAAGTCAGGTTGACCAGCCCTCCCGTCTCCGCTTCGGCCCGATCCGAATAGAGTATTTGGTTTGCCACTGCTGTCACTGAAGTCACGGACGATCCCATCAGCGCATCGAGCAGATCGGCTATGTGGACGACGTGGTCCACAAGTGCGCCTCCGCCGGACAAGGCTGGTTGGGTAAACCATTCTCTTTCACGCGGCAGCTTGCCGTTGTTGCTTCCCCTGATGGAGAGCAACCGTCCCAAGTGACCTGCATCGTTCGTCTTCTTCAAACGGTCAAACGCGCTCGAGAATCGAACCGGATAGGCAACCATGAGATTGACCCGTGCGTCTTCGCAAGCCGCGATCATGGCGCGGGCGTCCGACACCGTGGTCGCTAACGGCTTTTCGCACAGAATGTGAGCCCCATGGGATGCTGCGAGTTCAACATCCGCGCGGTGATTGGTGTTTTCACTCGTGATGATCACGGCGTCAGGGGACCAAGCGAACAATTCCTCATAGGTGTCCACATAGGGAAGACCTAGTTGCTGCGCAAGCGCGGCTCCGCGCAGCTCCCCCTCTGGATGATCTCCCGGGTCGGATGCGAGCAGCTCAACCCCCGGATAGTTCTTGAGTACTGCTGCGTACCCTTGAGCATGGGTGTGTGCGAAGGAAAGGATCGCGACTCGTAGTGCTGGCGTAGTGCCAAAGTTTGTACTCATCTAGTCAGACTCCTGCTTTCGAGAGGGTAACTGGCTGTCCTGTTTCCAAGGATTGAAGTGCGGCGTTGGCCAGACGTACAGCTTCCACCCCGTCTTCACAGTCGACCCGCGCCGATGAGCCGTCGGTCAGAGCTTCCAGGAACTCTCTGAGTTCCAGGAAGTAAGGGTTCGCGAGTGGATCGACGGCGGGAATGAGACCGCCGCCGCTCTCGTCAATCTGGAGGTTGGCTACAAAATTCTGCTGCTTCCCGGAGTGGTGCTCCAGCCGGCCCAGCGTCCCGGTGACCGAGTACTCGGTTGTGAAGGTTGTGTGAGGTGGCCCCCATACGCCCGAAATCTGACTGATCGCCCCCGACTCGTGCCGGAGCAGGACATGAGCCGTTTCTGCCGGTTCGGTCTCGTCCCCGACGGTTGTTGAGATCGCGGAAATCTGTGCCACCGGCCCTGCCAACCAGCGTGCGATATCGATGTCGTGAATCATCTGGTCCATGATGATGCCGCCTGAGAGGCGGCGATCACCGAACCAAGGCGACCGGTTCGGAAAGGCCCCTGAGCGGGAAAGGCGAAGTACTGCGAGCTCTCCCAGCTGACCGGCATGTACGGCAGCGGCCAGTTCTGCGTATTCGGGGAAGAACCGCACCACATGCGCTGGCAGGATCGTGAGTCCGTTGGCTGCGGCAAGGCGACTGAGTTCGACAGCCTCATCGTCATGACGTGTCAGCGGTTTCTCGCAGATGACATTTTTGCCTGCTTCAAGTGCTTTCTTGGCAAGTTCGAAATGGGTAAAGGTAGGACTGCAAATATCGACAATCGTCACCAGGTCGAAGAGTTCCTCGATGGAGTGCACCACCGTGCCACCGAACTGAGCTACGAGTTCTTCTGCGCCATCGAGGGAGTACACATAGACTTCGGCTCCGAGACGTTGTAGATGCGAGATATGGGCGTCTGCGATTCCCCCGGCTCCGATGAGGCCGATGCGGATGGGCGTGTGGGACATGGTTGCCTTTCTGGCTGTCCGAGTGAATTCTTGGTTCTGCGTTGCCGCAGGCGGAAAGAGACTCGATGAGAATCCGCCTACTGGAGCTTCCTTTCCTGGCTTGGTTAAACTGGCGTCCTCCCAGCCCCTGGGCGGTGGAACTTCGCGCGGTTGAGTTCGGAGAGTGCATGAGCGATCGCTCCCTGCACCACTGCGTCGTCATCCAGCTCAGAGAGCTCAATACGTGGCGCACCCAACTGTTGATTGCTCAGGTTCACGAGCAAAGTGTCGATCAAGCGTTCCCCGCACTTCGCCATCCAACCGCCCAACACAATAAGGTCAGGATCCAGGATGGCTCGCACTGCGAGAATGCCGAGCGCGAATCTGCGACACACTTCATTGAGGGCTGCAAGGGCGGCCGGTTTGTCGGCTCGGACGGCTGCAACAAACGCATCAAATGCCGCATAGTCATCAACAGTCTTCAGATGTGTCAGCAGCTTCGAGTCAAAGTGTTCATTCGCCGAGATGCGCGCGAGATGCAGGAGTTCAGCGGTGCCAACCCAAGCTTCGAATCTCCCGAGCCCGGCCCGCTCAGTCTGGGCCGTAGCTGTCATGGCTTGCCGGGTGTCCACGACTAGATCCAGGAAACCGATGTCTCCGGCGTCATTCGACGAGCCGCGGTACAGTTCGCCGTTTAGCAGGATGCCGGCACCTACTCGCTCACCCCAGGAGATGAACACCAGAGACGGGGAAACGTCCTGTGCGTCCTGGCGATGCGCGCCTTGAGCTGCCAACTTAATGTCATTGTCGAGATACACGGGGCAAGTCAGTGCGTCTCGGAGGGACCGGGCCAGGAGGTTCCCGGCAAGTCCCGTCATGCTGGGAATCAGCTTGATAAAGCCGGTTTCCGGATCCACGATGCCGGGTGTCCCAACGGTGGCCCACCAAAGATCCTGCTGCTCACTGCCCGCAGCAAGCAGGACCGTCTCGATAGCAGCCAGCAGAGAAGCGACCGCCTCCTGGGCGGGAGCGTTCGCCGGGAGCTGGGTGACTTCTGAGGAGACGACATTCCCTAATAGATCGGCGACGGCAACGCGGATCTCCTTGGGGCCAAGACAAACACCCAGCACTTTGCCTGCTTCGGCCCTGAACCGGACAAGCTGAGCAGGTCGGCCGGACCGTGCAGCCGTCCGATCGGGTTGGAGGAATTGGACGAGACCTGCGGACGCGAGGCCCTCGAGGGAGCGACCAACAGCCTGACGGGACAAGCCGGTTGCGGCGCTGAGAGCAGAGACGCTCATCGAAGGCGCGGATTTGAGCCGAGCCAGAATGGCCCAGGAGTTCATTTCTCGCATTGCCTGAGTGCCTGCAGCGACTGGCGCGTCCACCGATTCCCCTATTCCTTGCGGATAGCAGTCACGCTAACATAATTACGTACGGTGCGGAACTAATTAGATCTACACGGTGTGAACATGTTCTTGCTCGGGGTGGGGGACTCCGGTGTGATGTTTGTTCGGCCCCAGGAACCCTGGTTCCTGGGGGTCGGCCAGCGGCTGAACCGGGGAATCGATCAGCCCAGAGCTTTAGCTCCGGAGTCTCGCCTGATGCAGCCGGTCGTCGAGTTCTTCAAGATCCTTGACCGCTGCGCAGAGCAGCAGTTGTCCAAAGGTTGGAGTTCCGGGGACGGGTGCGCTGCCAACCGCACTCGAGACGATGGGATCGAGCGGAGCCTCAGCGGTCCGTTCGCACAACTCGCGGGCGTCCATGACTGCCTGCACCAGCGGGTGGCGCAAGGCCTCCAGCCCGGACAGCCGCTTTTCGGGAGTTTCGTTCCGGGCGCGCTGGATTCGCGAGGCCGTCGGAAATTCGGGGGCGTCAACGCGGATCGCTAAACTACCTGCCTGTGCTGCGTAGGACCGTGCCAGGCGGCGTCCAGTGTCCGGTGATGGCCGTTTCGATTCCATGCTGCCTTACGTCGAGTTGAGTCAGCACCCCAGCGGGCTGACCGTCGTGCATCACCGGCGTGATTGGTTGTTGCCGGTTGGCTTAGCTAGTGGGGTCAACGTCCCGAAGGCCCAGCCGGTTCCTGCCTTCGACCCTAGCGAGTCCATCAGGACCCTTCAATAGTCAGCATGCTTTCTTTATCTGACTGTAATCGATCCGGTCCCGTTGGTGCTGAATCATGGCGGTGTTCGCTAACGGGTAGTGCGCCGGAGCAGTTTCAGGAGATGACAGGAGCGCCCAGTCGCCTATTGTTGATTTATGTCGATCGAATCGGCTCCCGGCTGGGGTGCCTCACAAATAGAGCGTGTTGTCGAGACGGTGTTGCCGACCCGTCATGGCGTATTCCGGATGGTCGGGTATCGCGATTCCGAGGGCAACGAGCATGTCGCTCTGATCCAGGGTGACATTGAGGGATCCGTTCCCTTGGTCCGGGTGCATTCCGAGTGCCTCACCGGGGACGCGCTCGGCTCCTACCGCTGCGACTGCGGTGAACAACTCGATGCCTCCCTGCAGCGCATCAGCGAAGAGGGCACCGGCGTCGTCATCTATGTCAGGGGCCACGAGGGCAGGGGGATCGGCCTGCTCGAGAAACTCCGCGCCTACGCCCTGCAGGACCAGGGCGTCGACACTGTGGACGCCAACACCACGCTGGGCCTCCCGGTGGACGCGCGTGACTACCAGCAGAGCACTGGAATTCTTCTCGACCTCGGCGTCACCCGCATCCGTCTGCTCTCCTCCAACCCAGCCAAGCAGGAGGCACTCGAAAGCGGTGGAATCACGGTGCTGGCGCGCAGCGGGCTCAACATCGCCCAGCGCCCCGAGAATGCCAGCTATATCGCCACCAAGCGGGCCAGGATGAGGCACGACGGCGAACCGGCCCAGGATGTCTGGCGTCACCTCACCGAAGGAACAGTTCCCCAGGGGTCAGTTCACGGCCTCGCAGCGGAGCTGCTCACCCGGTACGGCCCGCTGGTCCAGGACACACGTCCCGATGGCCGGCTGGTGATCGGTCAGCTCGGCCAGAGCCTTGACGGGTTCATCGCCTCGCGGACCGGGGACGCCCGCTTCGTCACGGGCAGCGAAGACCGGGAGCACCTGCACCGGCTGCGGGCCCTCGTGGATGCCGTCGTCATCGGCGCCTCAACGGTCACCGCCGATGACTGCCTCCTCACGGTCCGGGCGGTTGACGGACCCAATCCTGTCCGAGTGGTCCTCGACCCGAGTGGCCGCATCCCGCAGGGGTCCGCCGTCCTCACCGACGGCGCAGCACCCACCCTGTGGCTGGTCGGCCTCGAGGCCGTTGTCCCGATCAGCCTCGCCGAGCATGTGACCGTCCGACGCCTGGCTGCTGAAGACTTTGAACCACGTCGTCTCCTCGATGTGCTGGCGGACCGCGGGTTCCCGCGGGTCCTGGTGGAAGGCGGCGGGCACACCGTGTCACGTTTCCTGGAAGCCAGTGCGCTCGACCGGCTGTACCTGACCTGCGCACCGATCCTGGTCGGGGACGGCGTCCCGGGTATCCGGTTCACCGGCAGCGACGCCCTATCAGACGCCCTCTCCGCGCCGGTCCGGCGTTTCGAGTTCGGCAGGGACATCTGCACCGAGTTCCACTTCTCGGCCGCCGTTCCCACCCCGGTCGCCTAGGAACCCTCGGATAGCCAGCACCAGCAGCAGCACGGCTCCCGGCAGCACCGACACCAGGGCCAGCAGTCCGTAGCCCACCGACACCTCAACCCCCAGCGCGCCCGAATAACCAAACATCATGAAGGCCAGCGCCGTGACACCCTCCCGCGGACCCCAACCGCCCAGGCTCAGGGGAATGGACATCCCGGCCAGGCAGATCGCAGCGAGCCCGACGACGTCGGCCACTGCCAGGTGGGGTGCGGTCAGCGCCGCCGAGACGGCGAACAGGGCCACAAACGAGGCCCAGCCGAGCACCGAGAGCGCCCACACCGCGGCCAATGTCCGGCTCGGGAGGCGTCGTAGCGATGGTCGGGCGGCCAGCAGCACCAGCACCGCCCCAGCGGCGACGACGGCGGCTAGCCGCCAGTCTGCGGTGAGCAGTGCTGCAGCAGCAGCGAGGAGCACGATCACCGTGCCGGCGAGGCGTTCGCCCAGCACCGAGCCGATGCTGCTGAGCCAGTTGGACCGGTGCGCCGACCGTTGCCGGGCGGTGCGGATAGCGTCCCCGGCCAGGCCGCCGGGGAGGACGGCGTTGAGGAACGACGCTTCGTAGCACTGCGCAAGGGCGCCGCCTCGGGGCAGATGCATCTGGAATCCGCTGGAGACCAGCCGCCAGCGTTGGGCCTGTGCGGCCGTCCCGATGAGCCCGAGGGCCAGCGCGGCGGTGACCGAGGGAAGGGTCAAGGCTCCCAACCCGGCGGTGAAGGGTCCGGTGCCGAAGACCGTCACCAGGTAATACATCAGGGCGACTGCGCAGAGGACCTGGAGGAGTGCGAGCCAGCGGCGGCGTCTCACGGGACGGGAGTCACTGTTGAATCGTTACTGCCGGGGCGGCAGGGCCAGCAGGTCCCGGTGGCCGATCGTGAGCTGCAGCGAACCGTCGGCGGCCTGCTCGGATCGACGTTCCAGCCACTGGCTGACGTCTCCGGCGAGACCCGGCTCTTCCTCGAGGACGGCATCCGCCCGGTCGTTCAGGAACCGTGTGATCAGCTCCGAGTGATCCCCGGTCAGCTCCCACGGCGTGTCGACGGTGGTGACGGTGAAGCCGGCCCTGGCAAGGAACTGCCCTGTCAGGTCAACGCCCCGTGCTCCGGCCCGGCCGCCGCGGTTCTGGTGCTGGTTGAACGCGTCGTTCAGGGCGTTATCCAGGGGATCCGCGGGATCGATCGTCATGGTGCCGGTGACGCTCAGGCTGAACAGCGCGGCCGTCTGTGATTCGACCAGTGCCGAGCAGAGGGTGTTGAGCTGTTCAGGTGTCAGCAGATCCAGCAGGGCCGAGCAGGTGACAAACCGCTGCCGGGACGTCTGGGGATCGGCGTCGAGGATTTCTCCCAGGTCTTCAATGCCCGCGACCACGGCTTCGGTGCCGATCACGCCGTCGATCGCTGGTGCGCCCATGGTGAGTTCCAGCAGGTCCGGGTCGTGGTCAATGAGCGTCCAGTGCTGCGGCATGTCGAGGTGCGGTGCGAGCCATGCCTGATTGGCTCCGGTGCCGGCACCGAGGTCGAAGATTCGGACCGCCTGGTCGTCGGCGTCCTTCTCCTCACCTTTGGAAGGCACCGCCCGAGCGGCCAGGAAGTCTTGTAACTCTGTGAGGAGGGGAAGGCTTGCCTGCCGGGCGGCTTCGTCGGCGGGACGGCGCAGGGAGAGCCAGTCGCTGGCAATCGGGCGCGGCGCGTCGGCGTCGGTCACGGGTGAATGATTTCCAGAAGCGTTGTCGCTGTGTTGGCCCATGTCGGCAGTGTATCGCGGCGGCTGAGGGCGGCGGCCCGCCAGGACCGGCGCAGCGACGAGTCGGTGAGCCAGCCCCGGAGCACCGCAGCCAGTTCTTGCGAATCGTGGGGGTCGACGACGGCGCCCGGCAGCTCACCTGCCGCACCACCGGTGAGGGCTTCGACGGCGCCAGTGCCCCGGCCTACCACGCCAGGAATGCCGCGGGCCAGACCCTCGGTGACCACCATCCCAAAGGTTTCCGCCAGTGACGGCAGGAGCAATAGATCGGCCCGAGCCCATTCGGCGTCGAGCGCTGGCCCCTGGAGGACGCCCGGGAAGGTGACGCGACCCGGCTCGAAGGAAGCGGCCTGATCGTGAAGCGTGGCGACGTGGGAGCTGCCCAGCGGACTGGCGCCGCCCACCAGGGAAGCGGTCCACGGCAGGTCGGTCAGGTCGGCGAGCGTTGACAGCACCATCGAATGGTTTTTTCGGGGCGTGAGTGATCCGAGCATCATCAGGTGCGGCGGGGTGGTGCCCGCAGCGACCTTCGCCGGTTCGGTGCCGGGAGGCACCACGTGCACCCGGTCCAGCCCATAGCGCCGGATCAGGTCATCCCGGGCCCACTGGCTGGTGCAGATCACACCGGAGGCGTGTCGCAGGGCCGCTTCCTCGGACGCAGCGAAAGCCTTCATCTCCTGATCGGTCAGGCCCGTTTCAGCGGGGAGCGGCAGGTGCAGCAACACCCAGACGGTAGTCCCGGCGTCGACTGCTGCCCGGATCGTCTCCGGGGCGGCCGACGCCATGAGCCCGTCCACCACCACGACCGGTTCCTGGCGAAGCGCCAGCGCCAGCTTCTGGTGATCGGCCGGCGAACCATTGGGCCAGTCGCCACGGATCGGGGAGATGGCTACGCGGTGCCCGGCTTCACCCAGCGCGGCGGCCAGGTGGTGGTTGTAGATGGTGCCGCCGCTCGGTCCGGGCAGGGCGCCCGGAATCACCAGACCCAACTCCATGCTGCGGCTAGCCCCGGACATCCGCCGAGTCGAACTCCACCGAGTAGCCGGCCCACGCATCAGGGTGTTCGCGGAGCACCACGTCCAGCCCGGCGAACGGAGCGGTGTCGAAGCGGGTGCTCAGCTGGTCGGCGATATAGCGGGCCACGGCTTCGGTGGTGGAGAGGACGCCGGTAAAGTCGGGGTGCTCGTCAAGGTTCTTATACCGCAGCCCGTCCAGCACCTCGCCGAGAATCGCAGTCGCCTCGCCAATATCGATCACGACGGCGTGCTGGGTCAGCTCCCGACGTCGCCAGGTCACCTCCACCACCAGAGTGGCACCGTGCAGCCCCTGGGCTGGGCCGAAGAACGGATCGGGAAGGCTGTGGGCGATCATCACGTGGTCGCGGACGGTCAGACGGTACATGGGTCTCCTGGGGTTGTAGTGAGAGCGGTGGGACTAATGGAAGTGGTGAGGACAGTGGGCGGTGCGGATAGGGCTTAGGTGGCCGGTTCGTCGGCGCCGGGGTAGGCGATCACGTGGCACAGCGCGGACAGGGCGCCGCTGGAGAGGTCCCGCATCACATTCGGCAGGTCCTCGAACGGCGACGTGCCGCTGAGGAGCGCATCAAACCCCGGGTCCTTCAACGCGTCCAGGGCGGTGGCGAGCCGATCCTGATGGGTGCGGCGGGCGCGGCGCGGTGCGGCGATGGCTCCCACCTGGCTTGCCCTGATGCTCAGCCGGCGCGCGTGGAAGTCCGCACCGAGGGGCACTTCGGGGGAGCGGGTACCGTACCAGGACAGTTCGATCACCTCGCCCTCGTCGCCGAGCAGGCCCAGCCCCAGGGACAGGCCGGCCGCTGTGGAGGAGCAGTGGAAGACAATGTCGCAGTTGCCCAGTGCATCGTCGGGATGTACCCAGTCCACGCCCAACTCCTCGGCGAGCGCGGCGCGGGAAGGATCAGGATCCACCAGTTGGAGGCGTTCCAGCGGGAACCGGCGCAGCAGCGTCGCCAGTGCGGCGCCAATCATGCCACCGCCGACGACGGCGATCCGGTCGCCCATGCAGGGCCGTGCATCCCACAGGGCGTTGACGGCGGTCTCGACGGCGCCCGCCAGCACGGCGCGCTCGCTGGGGACGTCGTCGGGAATCACCGTCAGAGCGGACACCGGGACCACGTAGCGGTCCTGGTGCGGGTAGAGGCAGAACACCCGCTGGCCCACCAGCGGGGCGGGTCCTTCCTCGACGACGCCAACGGAGAGATAGCCGTACTTGACCGGTCCTCCGAAGGTGCCTTCCTGGAAGGGGGCCTCCATGAGGGCTGCCACCTCGGGAGGAATGCGGCCGTCGTGGACCAGTGTCTCGGTGCCTCGGCTGATCCCGGAATAGAGGGTGCGAACCAGCGCTTGTTCGGTCTCGCGCTGGGGCAGGGGAGCGGTCCGTAGCTCGCCATGTCCGGGCCGGGTGGTCCAGTATGACTGGCTGTGGTCGGAGGGGGTGCAAGACATAACTCGATTATGCCCTGCAGGCTGACGGCCGCGCCCCAGCCTGTTGACACAGTTCATCAGTAGACTGGGCAGATGATTACTGTCAAGGGAACCATCAGCACACCCCTCTCACCCGCGCAGGCTTTCGCCTTCCTGAAAGAGTTCGAGAACACCAGCGAATGGGATCCAGGGACACCGGTGGTCGAGAAGCGCTCCATCGGCCCGGTAGCCGTGGGCCACCGGTACCACGCCGAAGCTGAATTTCGCGGCAAGCGGCAGCCCATCGAGTATGAAGTGACCGAACTGCGCGAGGGCCACATCAAGCTGCGCGGCGAGAACAAGACGCTGGTCTCGTTCGACTCGATCGACGTCGTTCCCTCCGGTTCGGGCAGCGACGTCACCTACACGGCCGAGTTCCAGCTGAACGGATTCCGGCGGATTGCCCAGCCGTTCCTCAAGCCGGCCTTCAACACGCTGCGCGACCCAGCGTTGAACGGGCTGCGCGACAAACTGAACTCGCTCGTCTAGTTCCGGCAGGTAGTCCAGTGGGTCAGATCAGTAGGCGTGCCCTGTTCGATGCATCCACCGCTGTCGTGGGTTCCATCGGCGTCGGCATCACGCTGCTGGCCCTGAACGATTCCCATAACGTCACCAACCTGGCAGCGGTGGTCGCCGGTCTCACCTTGGTGGCCGTTGCAGCGCTCAGTGTGGTGCGCCGTCGGCCGTCCTATTCCGGCCCGGCCGACCGCGTCACGCTGTTTCGGGCGGTGCTCGCGGGCGGGTGTGCCACCATCGTGGTGCTGTCGTTGTGGGGGACGGTGCCCACCCGGTCCTGGTGGCTGGTGCTGTTGGCGGCGACCGCTGTGCTGCTCGACGCCGTGGACGGTGCCGTGGCCCGACGCACCGGAACAGCCACCAAGGCTGGCGCTCGCCTGGACATGGAAACCGACGCGATTCTGCTGCTGGTGCTGTCAATCCCGGTGGCGCTGACCGTCGGCTGGTGGGCGTTGCTCATTGGGCTGATGAGGTACTTCTATGTCGCGGCATCCTGGGTTCGCCCTGCACTCAGAGGCGAACTGGAGTTCAGCAGCTTCAGGCGGGTCGTCGCTGCCACCCAGGGGGTGGTTTTGGTGGTCATCCTGGTCCCGGTGACTCCTGTCGCGCTCGCGGTTCCGGTGGCGGCGGCGTCGCTGTTGTTGCTGGGTGTTTCGTTTGGCCGGGACGTGGTGGCCCTTGAACGGTCGGCTGACCGGTCCGTCACGCGTCCCTGACGCCTAGCCTGGCCAGTGGCCCAGTGCCTCATGCCCTGCAGGGTCTTAGATCGAGTGGATCCGCCAGCTCACCGTGTGCTCAGCACCGGGCTGGAGCGTCACCAGGTCGGTTCCCGAGTTGAACGCATCCGGCGGGCAGGTCATGGGTTCGACGGCGAGTCCCCGCCTGCTGCCGGCCGGATCCTTGGGCAGGTCTGCGGTATGCACCTGCACCCAGGGGCAGCCGCCACCAAACGAGACCGCTGCGCCGTGCCCATCAGGACCGGTCACGGAAACCGTGGCGACGTCGTCGTCGTAAGTCACGCCGGTGAAGGCATGGTCGAGGAACGTGTCGTTGACCCGTCGCGGCGTACGGAAGTCGAAGTCGCCGGACACGGCAGCCAGGCCGGTCGGAATGAGTCGGTCCTCGGTCACTTCCAGGACGGTGTCGGCGGGAATGGTCAGGGTCCATTCATTCACCAGTCCGTCGCCAGCCACCAGGTAGGGGTGGGGTGCCACGCCGTACGGAGCAGCATCGGGGCCAGCATTCAGAGCGGTCACCGTGGTGGTGAGGCCGGCGTCGTCGAGCGTGTAGGTCACTTCGACGGTGAGACGGAACGGGTAGCCCTCCTGCGGCGCCACTGTTGTGCGGAGCCGGACCGACGAGTCACTCTGGTCGGCAGTCTCCCAGTCCTCCCAGGCGAGGAGCCCGTGCAGGGCATGGCCACGCTCGGGCTCGGTGAGGCTGAGCACGTGCGTGGCGTCGCCGAACGAGTAGGCGCCGTCGACCACCCGGTTAGGCCACGGGGCCAGAATCGCGCCGCGGTAGTTGGGGCGGATCTCGTCGGCGTCGTAGGAGCGGATCAGGTCGCGTCCGCCGTACCGCAGTTCACGCAGCGACGCTCCCACACTTGCGACGACGGCGCTGTAGTCACCGTGAATCAGGTGCAGTTGGCGTCCGGACAGGGGAGTGGTGGCGGCGTGATCCATCATGACCCCTAGGGTAGTTCTAGTTCATTCTCGACGCTGAGGCATTCGGAATCCTGCTCGATTACCGAGACAGCCGTGCCCAGGTCAACCAGGATGGTGCTTGACGCCACTTCGTTCGGGTCGAACAGCACTTCCACCGCCGGGTCGCGGCCGTAGGTGGTGGCTCGCCATACCTCTTCCTCTTCCAGGATGATCCAGTCGACGCCGTTCACTGACGCGCAGGCATCGGTGGTCGGGCCGGGGACGGCAACCCCGCACCTCAGGACCACCTGCGACGGGTCGCCCCACGCCGCGGTCGCCTGACTGTTGGTTTCTCGCAGCTCGTTTTCGGCAACGAGGTCTGGCAAGGAGACCATGACCGACGCGCACTCGGGGTTGGCGGCGTCGGCGGCTGCCTCCACGCCGACAATCGGCGAACACGCCGTCAGGCCTAGAGCGACGACGGCGAACGGGGCTAAGAGACGGGAGGCACGCATGGTGCCAGTTTAGTGGTCACACCACCGGCGGCCGATCCTGCTGGTTGTGCCTCCCAGCTTCTTCCCACGGTTGAAGGTTAGGATGAGGAGCTGTCTCATGTCAGGGGAAACCAGTCGTGTCAAACTATCTCGAAGAACCCGTCCAGCGGAGCGCCCGCAAGAAGCGCCCGGTCCGGACTGTGCTCATCTCCGCGCTCGCACTGGTGCTGGTGGCTGGCCTCGTTGCCGGGGGGTACTTGTTCAACCTTGCCAACACGTACAACACGCAGACCGAGACCATTGAGGAAGTCTTCCCCGAAGGCACCGACCGCCCCACCCGGTCTCCGGTCGCCGAGGAGGCCCGCAACATCCTCCTGCTCGGCAGTGACGAGAACGGCGGCAGCGGCGAAACCGAAGACCTGCCCGGTGTGCCGAATGCGGGCCGCTCGGACACCATGATGCTGATGCACCTTCCCGCCAACCGCGAGGGTGTGTATGTCATGTCGATCATGCGGGATACCTGGACTGACATTCCAGGCTATGGCGAGCACAAGATCAACGCGGCCACAGCATTTGGGGGAGTGCCGCTGCTGGTGCAGACGCTTGAGGGCATGTTTGATACGCCCATTGACCACGTTGCCATCATCGATTTCGAGGGGTTCACCGGGCTCACTGACGCGTTGGGCGGGGTTACCGTCAACAATGAGATCGCGTTCCAGTCACGCGGTGCCGACGGAGAATTCTTCGATCAGGGCGAGATCAATCTGCAGGGTGATTCGGCGTTGAAGTTTGTTCGTGAGCGGTACGCCTTCACTGATGGCGACTTCCAGCGGGTGAAGAACCAGCAGCTGTTCATCAAGGCGGTCATGACCAAGTTCCTGACCGCTGAAACCCTGACCAATCCGATCAAGATCAACGAGATTGTCGATCAGGCATCGCCATACCTGAGCGTTGACGAGGGTCTGGACGCGACGACTGCCGGCGGATTGGCGCTGTCGTTGCGGAATATTCGTGGCGATGATGTGCAATTCTTCACGCTGCCGAACTTGGGAATCGGCACCTCCGCAGATGGTCAGTCGATTATTCTGAAGGACGACGCCGCAATCGCGGACATTGCCGAAGCGCTAGACAACGACACCCTGGGTGACTATCTCCAGACCGCTGCACCGTAGAATTGGGACCCATGGGATTATTGATGCGCCGTGCTTTCGCCGGTCTAGCCGCGGCTTCGCTCTGTGTTGGAGCTGGTGTTGGGGTTGTCCACGCCACGGAAGAGCCGCCCTTGCCGGCGCCGACCGCCGAGCCGGCGCCACCACCGGCACCTGCGCCACCACCGGCACCTGCGCCAACAACGAATCCTCCAGCTCCAGCTCCAGCGCCAGCGCCGCCGGCTCCGGCCCCGGCTCCGCCCCCCGCCCCGGATCCTGAACCGGAACCTGAACCAGCGCCTGAACCGCCACAGCCGGAAACCCCGCCAGCGGCGACCGATCCGGCCACCGGTTTCACGATCGACCCGACCACCGGGTACCTGATCCATCCCCCAACCGGGTTCCTGATCGAACCGGGTACCGGCAACCTCATCGATCGGTCGAACTTCTTCTATACGGATTTCCGCTGGATCGCGGAGACCGGCGCCGTGGTGGACCTGAATGAGGAGACCGAGGAACCGGAGGAAACGCCGTCACCCGAGGAATCCGAGTCGGCCGAGCCTGAAGAGTCCGAGTCGCCTGAACCGACGCCTACGCCCACCCGCTCGGCAACGCCGTCGCCCTCGCCTTCCCCAAGTGAGGCAGCCGTTGTTGATGCCAGCGCCGCCTCCGAAGAGACCTCGATTGGCTCCAGCCCCATCACCAGAGGACTGGTAATTATCGGTCTTGTTGGTCTGGGTGTGCTCTACTACGCGAAGCTTCGGGGCGGGAATGCTGTCCGTCCAAAGCCGGGCAAGTAACCGGTTTCGTGGGTGACGTTTTGATTACGCTTCGCCCCAATAGCCCCTTACGACACATTTAGCCGGGATCCCACCCCTACGATGAATCGATCATTCGTATCTGTAGGGGAGGCAGTATGACCAGTGCGGAATCGGCACGTCCAGGCAATCAGTCATCGATTCAACGAAGCGCCAGACGGCGGATCACCGTCGCTTTTTCTGGCCTCGTCGTCTCAAGCCTGATGATGGGGGTAGGGGTTTCTCCGGTTTCTGCAACTCACGACGTCGGCCAGATCACCGGTACGGTACTCGGTCTGGAAGCGGACGATCAGCTCTGTGTCTATGCACTGCCCGCTCCCGTGAACTCGGAGACTGGCGTTGCGCCGTCCGTCGGCCAGCTGAAACCTATCGTGCCGCCTCCCACCCAGGGCCCCTGTGCTGATACGCCGCTCGCAGTGAAGTCGCAGCTGGTGGTAGACGGCTCCTACACCCTAGAGGGGCTAAACCCCGGTTCCTACCGGCTCTACCTCGAGGATTCCCGGCCCAACGAATCGACTTCGACGAGCGCACCGCAGTGGATGCCCGGAAAGGCCCTCAAGACGTCGGCTCAGCTAGTGACTGTCGAAGCCGGTGCATCTGTCGCCGCTCCGAGTGCCACCGCATTCCCCGTTCGGTCCTTTGCTGACGTCCCGAAGACCGTGCAATTCTCCAAAGAGATCTCCTGGCTGGCGTCCACTGGCATCAGTACAGGGTGGACCGGGCGTAATGGGGCAGCGACCTTCCGGCCGGTGACACCCATCGCGAGGGACGCGATGGCCGTGTTCATCTATCGACTGGCCGGATCCCCGGAATACACGCCGCCCGAGGTTTCCCCGTTCGCTGATGTACCAACGGACAACGTGTATTACAAAGAGATCGCCTGGCTGGCTGCCGAGAAAATCAGCACGGGCTGGGCCCAGGATGGTGGTTCCCGGATTTTCCGGCCGCTGAGCCCGGTGGCGCGGGACGCTATGGCTGTCTTTCTCTATCGGTTCGCCGATCGAGGCGCCCTTGAGGATACTGCAGCTGCGCCGTTTGAAGACGTACCAACTGACAACGTCTACTTCAAGCAGATCTCCTGGCTGGCGTCGACCGGCATCAGTAGAGGGTGGACCTCGGCTGACGGAACGAGCACCTTCAAGCCCTATGCCGCGATCAATCGTGACGCCATGGCCGCCTTCATGAAGCGGTATGCCCTCATGATCAACACGCAGCCCTAGGCGAACATCATGGGAAAAGACGCCGGGACAAGGGAATGGTTGCCTGAGGTCTACACTTGATCCTGGTCCTGATTGACACGAAGCAAACTGAGCACTTTGGGGGTGTACGTTGCGTATCTTATTGTTGACGCATTCTTATGCCCCGGAGCACAGTCCGCCGCAAAGAAGGTGGACACAGTTCATTCGTTCCTTCCGCGCCGCCGGATGGGATGTCGATGTTGTTGCTCCGGTGGCTCATGCGCCGCACGGACGTCGGACACTGCCCCGCAGCGTCGCCGGAAGACCATTTCTCTGTGCCCTGGGCGAGTATGGCGAGCGAATCCGTAGGGTGCCGTTCCTTTGGCATAAGAACACTCGCCTGGGCCGATTAGGCAACCATTTGTTTTCGGCGGCTTGCACTGTTCCGGCCGCTCTGCTGTCGAGGAAGCCCGACGTCGTCGTCGTCACTGTGCCCAGTCTTCCTATCCTTGGGGCCGGTTATGTTGTCTCTCGGATCCTTAAACGACCGCTCGTTGTCGATATGCGGGACGCCTGGCCGGACATTGCTCGGGACGCTCGGCTCGTTCAGGGTAGTGCGAAAGGCGTCGTCGAGCGGATCATCATGGCCATTCAGGACCGGGCCGAACTCGTGGTGACTGTCACCCACGGGTTCGCTCGAACGTTGCGTGATCGCGGCCTGAAGAACGTAGCCACTGTGAGCAACGGGGTGGACCTGCATACCCTGGATAAACTCCCGCCGCGACCCATGGAGTCGGACCGGCTCGAGGTTCTCTACCTTGGTAACCATGGCGAGAGCCAGCGACTGGATGTACCGATCAGGGCTGCTGCGCTAGTGGGCCAGCAGATGCGACTCACCATGGTGGGCAACGGGGTACAGCGCGCCGACCTGATGCATCTGGCAGAGCAATTGAACGCCCCCGTCGACTTTCACCAGCCGGTCCACGGCCCCGAAGTAATGGGCTTCTACGATAGGACCGATAGCTGCATCGTGTCTCTACGGGACGACTGGAAATCCTTTGAGACCACCATTCCTTCCAAAACCTATGAGGTTTTGTCGCTGGGACGGCATATCACCGGCATTGTGCTGGGCGAGGCGAGGAAGATTCTCGAGGACGCAGAATCAGGTCATGTCGTCCGATCCTCGCCTGAGGAACTCGCTGAAATGTGGAAGTCACTCCAAGCCGATCGATCGCTGCTTCAGGTGAACGGTGCCGGCCGTACCTGGGTGGAGAACAACGCAGATGTAGAGGCCTTGGCCCAGAGCTATATCGACCTGTTGGCAGAGGTAGCCGGAGGTCCTCACCGGTGAACCCACTGTCGGTGCTGCGCAATGTTCGGTTATTAGGTGTCACAGCATTTCGCCATTTAGGAGACGACCCGTTCCTGCTGTTTTTGCAGGTCTCGCGGAGGATGCCTAGCGGTGTGGTTGATCGTGCGGCGGGAGTGGCAGCGGTCGCTGGGCGGGGCCCTCTGGTGCAGGCTGTAACGTCCTATCTGCAAGGGGACAAGGCACGCACCGAGCAGGTGCTGACAGCCGCGCTTGAGGCAGGTGAGCCACCGTCTCGGCCTTCATTACTGGCCGAGGTAGCCTTGGCAGCTGGAAACACCGCCCTGGCCGACAAACTCATTGCTTTGGCGCAGGTTCCCGGTGCCCGGGATGTTAGTCGAACAGTGGCGCGTCGGCGCTGGTACGACGGCGATATGAGCGGTGCCATTGAATCGCTTCAGTCCGCTGACCGATTCAGCGCCGCGGAGCGTCTTGCCTCCGAGCGCCGGGTCTTTGAGGGGTGGACGCCGACGCTGACCCCGGTGAAGGGGTATACCCCCCTGCCATGCACTGTACTGCATGTGCTGACCAACTCTTTGCCGCATACCGGCAGCGGTTACGCTCAGCGTTCGCATTCAATCCTGAAGGCACAGCACGACGCCGGTTGGCATGTTCACGCCGCCACGCGCGTGGGGTACCCGGTGCAAGTCGGCAAACTGTTCGCTGCCGACATCGATCTCATTGATGGTGTTGTCTACCACCGGTTGCTTCCTACGCGACTTGCGAAGGGTTTTGATGCCAGGCTTCAGCAGCAGGCGGAACAATTGTTGGCGCTGGCGTTACGGGTTCGGCCCACGGTGTTACACACCACAACTCACTTCACCAACGGGTTGGTGGTCCGCGAAGTTGCGCGGGTTCTCGGTATTCCCTGGGTCTACGAGGTGCGGGGCCAGCTCGCCGATACCTGGGCGTCGAGCCGGCCGGATGCGGCAAAGCAGAGCGAGCGCTATAAGCTCTTCACTGAAAGTGAAGCGCAGGTTATGCAGAGTGCCAGCCTGGTGGTGACATTAGGCGAGGTTATGAAGCAGGACATCATGGACAAGGGCGTGGATCCCGGCAATATTCTGCTGTGTCCCAATGCCGTGGGTGAGGAATACCTGGACGAGCCAATGGCCTCTGGCGATGCACGTGAACTTCTTGGACTGCCTTCGACCGGCGTCTATTTAGGGACAGTGAGCAGCATCGTCGATTACGAGGGTCTTGATGATCTGTTACGTGCCTTTGCTGTTTTATCCGCTACTCATCCTGAGCTACGGTGCCTGATTGTGGGGGATGGGGTTGCCTTGCCCTCGTTGAAGGCATTGGCCAGGGAGCTCGGTGTTGCGGACTTGGTTGTCTTCACCGGCAGGGTGCCGCGAGACCAGGCGCGCCTGCACCATCAGGCAATCGATATCTTCGTTGTTCCGCGGAAAGATCTTGCAGTGACACAGGCGGTAACTCCGCTGAAGCCTGTTGAGGCGATGGCTTGCGCCAGGCCGGTAGTCGCCAGCGACCTGCCGGCGTTGCGTGAGATTGTCAAAAATGGCGTCACGGGTGTGCTGACGGCTGCTGAAGATATTCAGGCACTCGCTACGGGAATCGCTAGCCTTCTTTCGGCGGATGGACATGTTCTACCGGATGCAAACACGCTGGGCGCTGAGGGGCGTCGTCGAGTATTGATGGAACGCATCTGGAGCCAAGCCGCGGATGCTGTGCTCAAGGGATACGATGAGCTGAGGTGCTCTCCGGTATGACAGCCGTGGAAGACTCCGACAAGTCGAAACCGGTAACGGTTCAGGTCAACCTGTCGAAAATGAGGCGAATCGGGGCTAAACCCTCTTTCCCCGACTACCTTGTCCAATTGTGGGGCCGACGCCAGTTCATCCTTTACGATGCCCGAGCCCGGGTACAGTCGGCTAATGATAAAGACAGGCTGGGCAGCCTATGGTTGATAATAAACCCCATCCTTTTAGGATTGACTTTCTACTTTATATTTGGGGTCCTTCTCGAAACAAGTAGAGGTATTGAGAACTTCCTGGGCTACCTGGTCATTGGCATATTTAGTTTTCAGGTTTCTGCGCAGGCTGTCGTTCAAGGATCGAAAAGCCTTTCTTCCAACTCTTCCGTCATTCGAGCCTTCAACTTCCCGAGGGCTTCTCTCCCGGTCGCCGTGAATTTGCGTCAACTGCTGGCGTCAATTCCGTCGACTATTGTTATGCTCTTGATTATCGTGTTAGCGCCCCCTGTAGAAGAAATTTCATGGCGATGGTTTTTAATCATTCCCGCCATAGCACTTCAGCATTTGTTCAATCTCGGCGTTGGTATGCTCCTGGCGCCTCTCGTTTTGAAGGTGCACGATGTGGGCAACTTGCTCGGGTTCGCCACACGGCTTTGGATGTACAGTTCCGCCATCTTTTACAGTCTCGATAGGTTTGCGGCATACCCAACTCTGGTGGCTGTGCTTGAGTTGAACCCATTGTTCTGTGTCATCGACATTTTGCGGGATTGCCTTCTTTATAACACAACTCCCGATCTCCAAACTTGGGGAGTATTAGCTTTGTGGGCCTTTGGTGCGATTATCGCAGGATTTGCTCTTTTTTGGCGACAGGAGGAGTCCTATGGACGAGCCTCTTAGCGGGATTGAGAATGCCAACGCTGCATCGATCATCGTCGATGACATATCCGTCAGCTATCGAACCAAGCGCTATGCGCCTGCTGACGAGAGCAAATCCGGAGGTGCTGTCGGAGCCCTACGTCGCCGAACCTCGGGCGGGCGGCAAACAACTAACGAAGCTCTTCGAGGGGTATCCTTCGTTGGCTACCGGGGAGACTCAATCGGAGTCATTGGGCGGAATGGATCGGGAAAGAGCACTCTGATGCAGGTTCTCGCGGGACTTACTAAACCCAGTAAGGGCGGTGTATACGCCGCCAGTGAGCCCATTCTTCTTGGCGTCAATGCGGCGCTGATTTCGTCACTTTCGGGTGCTCAGAATGTTCGTCTGGGATGTCTGGCCATGGGGATGAAGGAATCGGAGATCGACCGCAAGTACAGCCAGATTGTCGAGATGTCGGGTTTGGAGGACGAAATCAATTACCCGATGAACTCCTACTCCTCGGGAATGTCCTCGCGATTGAGGTTCGCGATTGCGGCTGCAGTGGATCCGGAGATTTTGCTGATCGACGAAGCCCTGAATACGGGTGACGCGCAGTTTAAAGCGCGCTCAAAGCAACGCATGGACGAAATTCGTCAGCAGGCTGGAACGGTATTCCTCGTCAGCCATAGCCTGAGCACCATCAAAGCAAACTGCAACCGGTGCATTTGGCTGGACAAAGGTGACTTCATCATGGATGGGGACACCGAGACTGTCACTAAGGAGTACCGCAACTTCGTTTGGCGGATGACCGAAGGTAGTAAAGAGTATGGCCAAAAAATACGGGCAGAATTGATGCAAAGCCGTCCGCCCCTCAAGACCGTCATTGTTGATCGTGGTTGGCGCAGCGCCAAAGGTCCCCGTTAGTGATGCAGTTGCGGGACGTCCGTCAGGCAATCTGGCACCTCCGACACGGTGGCATGACGCAATATCGCGAGTTCGCCTTTCGCGCCCGGCAGAACTCCTGGTCCTCCAAGACCAAGGAGAATGCAGGGCGGCGCATAGCCGGTGCAATTCCATTGCTTCGCCGCAGTAGTTTCCCCGAGGTTGAGCTAGCCGAGGCTACTCCATCGAAGCCTGAGATTCGCGTGGGCACAATTCTTGATGCCTTCTCCCATGCCGGGTTTGAATGGGAATGGAGTTGCATCCCGTTACGCCCCGGAATCAGTGTGGATGCATTGGCGGATCTCAACCTCGATTTCATCCTCATTGAATCGGCCTGGCATGGGAACAAAGGAGACTGGAAGTATAAACTCCAGGGGAGCGCCGGGCCAGGGGAGCAAGTGCGAGCGCTGATCGACATCGCCAAAGCCCAAGGGCTTCCAATCGTATTCTGGAACAAAGAGGACCCCCCGCATTACGAAGATTTCCTGCCCCTGGCTCGCCTGTGCGATCTGGTTTTCACGAGCGATTCAAATATGATTCCGCGTTATCGGGCTGATCTGGGGCACGACCGGGTCGAAGCTTTGGCGTTCGCCGCGCAGCCGAAAATCCACAATCCGGTTCGGCAGCGCCGTGGATGGCACGATCGGGACGTAGCCTTCGCGGGGATGTTTTTTAGCCACAAGTATCCCGAACGACGAGAGCAAATGGCGATGCTGCTGCCGGCGGCCGTGTCTGCCTGCGAGGCTGACCACAAAAAGTTCGACATTTTCTCGCGTGCTGCGGCGAGCCCGGAGTACAAGTTCCCGGGGGAGTTGCAGAGGCACGTCCTGGGGGAACTAAATTACCTTCAAATGATTGCGGCATATAAACGCTACAAGATCTTCCTCAACGTCAACTCGGTAGTCGACTCTCCAACCATGTGTTCGCGTCGTGTCTTCGAGATGACCGCGGCCGGAGCGTCAGTCGTGACAACGCCGAGTCCGGCTATCAATACCTTCTTCAGTGATTCCGAGATGGCGATCGTCGCTAATGCCGGTGATGCCTCAAGCGTGATCAGAGCTCTACTACGAAATCCGTCCTTCGCCGCTAGGCAGATCCACCGTGGCCAACGCGAGATCTGGCGTCATCACACCTATCGGCACCGAGCAAGGCAGATCACTGAAGCCGTTGGGATTGCGCTTGGTGATGACATCAACCCGATCGTTTCGGTGATTGTCTCGAGTATCAGGCCGGACCAGCTAGACCATGTGTTGGCTGGGGTTGCGGCCCAAAGAGATGTGAAGATACAGCTTGTTTATGGTTTGCACGGGCTCCCACTAGACGAAGAGGCATTCCGCGCAAAGTGCAGGTTCTTTGAACTGGAAGACGTTGTGGCTGTGGAGCTTCCCAAGGAGCTTTCGCTCGGGGAATGCCTCAATGTGTTGGTCGAGAAGTCAAACGGTTCGTTCGTCGCAAAATGGGATGACGACGACATCTATGCTCCCTGGTACCTTCACGATCAATTGATGGCCTTAGACTTTTCCGGCGCTTCGGTCGTCGGAAAGCGCGCTCACTTTATGCGATTGGTAGGGATGGATCTCACAGTCCTCAGGAACGAAGCCTTCGAACATCGATTCACGCACTTCGTCGCTGGACCCACCCTTGTCGGACGGCGCGAGGTATTCCGACTGAATCCTTTTCCGCCGACGACGACCGGCGAGGATACAGGTTTTTTGCGTTCAGTTCTTGACGGTGGCGGGAGCGTCTATGCCGCCGACAAGTTCAACTATTGTCAGGTGCGCCAAGAGAACCCAGAGGAACACACCTGGAAGATAACGGCGAACGAGATATTGGCAACATCAGAAGTGGCATTCTACGGAGACTCCGTAGAACAGGTTTTCGTTTAGGAGTAGTGGATGCGGTACGAAACGTTTGACCCCACAAGCGTTACGCGAGGGCACGCTAGCCTGCCGACTGGCGCAACCTTCGCAGGTAAGGGCCGCGGCATTGTCGGCGCCAGTACCCTCGCACTGTCGTCTGACGGATTGGTGTCTGAGCCAATTAGCGGGTTCGAACCACGGTGATTCAAGATCGGCCAGCGCTCGGTATGAAAGCGTGGTTTGCTGAGGAAGCTGTCACGCTCAGCGCAATCCACGACCCTTCAGTAGTGCAGAACTTCAGTATGGTGATCGTTGTTGACGCACGAAATGCCAGTGAGAAAGCGCTCTGCCTGACTCTCGCAACCCTAATGTCCGGGACGGTTCAGCGATGTGCCGTCCAAATCATCCGGCAAGGCGGTCTTCCACCGGGTGAGGTTGAGAATTGGATCTCCGGCCTTAGCCGTGTGTGTTTCATTGGAGGACCCGAGGCAATTGACCTACAGACTGACCTCGTACTCGTAGTTCCAGCCGGGGTAATTTTCGGTCGTTATTCAATTGAGGCGGCCGTCGAAGCCAAGAGTGCAGCATCCTGCGAACTGTTGAGAACGGTAATAGACGGATCTAACGGGACCGGTGAACTCTGGGCAGCTGAACCGTTGCGAAGGGCGAAGGATCGTTCGACAGCCGAAGCGGAGGTCCGGAAGCGGGGCGGAGAAAGATGGGTCTCTGGTTCCAGTCTCGGGCTGAGGTATATGGGGAAACCAGCCCCGAAGCAGTTTCTGCGGAAAGGTGCTGCCGGACAGCTGGAGCAGATTCTGGTCGTCCGGGACCTAAGTGACCCGAAAACACGATTCGACTACGAGGCGAAGATTGGCTCACTGCAGTCGGAGTTGCAGCGACTGCGGAGAGGTCAGCAAGCAGCACGATCTGGCCCGCGGATCGTACGACGACTCGTGTCACTAATTCGTAAGGGCCCGAGATACGCCTTCGGCAGGTTTGCGTCTCGGGTGGGTTCGCTCGTGAAGCGCGGATGATACCGACTACCGTTACGGGGAAGCACAACTTCGCTCTCACAGAGCTCGAGTCAAGCCTCAATCTGCTCTCCCCTCATTGGCATCAACTCGACCTCACAAGGATCGAAGACCTAACTGGTGACGACCTGGGTAAGCCTCGTTGGCATGACTCCTTTATCCTGGTTGCTTCCTCATATGTCGAGGCGTGGGAGTGGCTGCCCCTCCTGCGACAGATGGGAAAAGCCCATCGAGTATTTGTGCTTATTCGGGGTGAAGCTCGTCCTTTTCCTGCGGCTGGGCCCCCCACCGCCTCTCAGCTGGCTACGGGCCTAGCCTGCGGAAATGCTTCCGGTCCAGTTGGCTACCTCTGCGTTCGGGTGATCGATGGCACCTGGGTTGATGTGCACCGCGCCGTAGCGGCTGTGCTGACTCATCAGACCCCGGGCAAGGCGGGGTCCCTTTTGCACGGGCTTCGGGTGGGGGTGACGGAACCTACCCATGCTCCCTGGGCAGTAGGAGATACGCTATCGAGCTTCCTGCCGGAGTCGTCGCTGCGAGTAGACCCAAGCGACATCTTTCCCGTGGATGTATTGATATCCGGCACCGCCACGTTCGCCGACAACCAACGAGGACCACGGACTATTCTGAAGATTGACGAGTCACCGCGTGCCGACGGCTGGAGCACCGCATTGCCTCCGATCAACACTCGGTTTGTCTCGCCTCAGGGCTTCGAGCCCTATCCCGCGAAGGGCCGTCTTGAAGTCCGTTTGGGGGAATCAGGTGCGCTGGATTTCGTCGACGGCGGAGGGGAATTATTGGCTAGCATCGGGGCGGGAACAGCCCTCGATGAGTTCACCCTTGAACTAATGAGGGATCGAAGCTACCTCGATTTTTCGCGGATTCCGATGGACATTGACCTAATCCAAATGTCGAGGCTCGTTTCGGCGGGAGCGGTTGGGGGAGTTCCCATGTTGATTTCCTCGCAACACAGGGAGGGTCTTCTGCTCGGGCAGGATCTGGTTGAGACTCTCTCAACGTTCTCCGAGGAAGATACCGCTATGGTTCGAGAGTCGAAATCGATTCTGATGCGCCGAACCGCGCTCAAATACTTCGCACCGAGCCAACGGTGGGCTTATTGGGTGAAAAGATCAGGTCTTGCCCCGGCTACCGAATCTGTCAGCGTGATCCTGGCGACTAAGCGCGCAGGCAGGGTGGCAGAGGCGGTCCGGCAAGTGAGCGAGCAAACCTGGCCCGAGGTGGAGATTGTATTAGTCCTTCACGGATTCGATATGACTGGAGCGGACCTAAGTAATTTGGTAAGCGCAGCTGAGCGGCCCGTCACCGTAGTGAGGGCAGACGGAAATCTAATGCTTGGTGAGGTATTGAATCTCGGCGTCGAAGCGGCAAGCGGCAGCTATATTGCGAAGATGGATGACGATGATTGGTATGGATCACATCATCTCGAGGATCTTATGCAGGCGCGGGTTTATTCAGGAGCAGATCTATTAGGATCCCAGGTCGAGTTCGTCTATCTCGAGGAACTGGACATAACCACCCGCCGGCCACCCGAGGGCGAGCGATATTCAGACCATGTCGCCGGTGGAACCATGTTGATAGGCCGCTCGACGTTGCGCGAGGTTGGGGGATGGCGCCCGGTGCATCGAGCGGTGGACCGCTGCCTCCTGAATGCTGTCGAGGCGGTCGGTGGCCTCACATACCGCGGGCACGGTCAAAACTATATGATGCACAGGCATGCCCAGGAGGGTAACCACGGAGGCCACACGTGGGCTCCGGATACTGAAATCTTCGTTCAGAACTCGGTCCAACAATGGGACGGATTCGTGCTTCCACCTCAGATAGAGTCATCATGGACAGGGGAAGCGCCCGTAAGAAGTATGCATAGGAAAAGTATCTTCTCCAATAGTGACGCCTGCGAGTGAAACACCTCAGTCTTTTCCACCATACAATTTGTTCCCATTCTGACTATGTCAGAGTATTAGGAGAGTTCGCATGACCGCTGCATATCGGGTTTCCGTCGGCAAAGGGACGCGGCGCTCGGTCTATTTCGGGAGCGCCATTGTTGCGGTGCTTGCGGGAATTTCGGCGATCATGGGCGCTCTAATTGGCTCACCGATTCTTTTCACCTTGGCCTCGGGCCTCTTGGTCCTGATTTTCGCTGCTGCAGCAGCTGTTGGCTACAGGCGGTTAATTAGTACAACTCGTCAGACCCATCGCGCTGCACAAAGAACCCTCACTGAGGCTGTCCACGCCCGAGTGCTGAGTGAAAAGGCGGCTGAGTATGCAGATAGAAGCTACTCTGCCGAGATTGGGGCCCTTGAGTATTGGTCGAATTCGGCCGGTCTAAGTTCTGCTAAATTGGTGCATCAGCTTACTGTCATGCGTTCGGTTGCAGGTCGGGATCTATTAGCGAAAATGGCTACCAACGGCCAATGGACGTGGAGCGATGTGCGGCGTGCTCTGGAAGCTTACCGAATGGGCGGGACACCCAAACGGAATGTCCTCAAGGTATTTCGAGGGTCTTCGAGTATGCGCCTCCTTCAACTTGGGGATCTGTGTTTCCGTCAAAACTGTCTACCTCAAGATCTTGAGGATGTAGCCACGCTTTACTGGTTGGTCTATCAATTTGATGGCCCTCGCCAGTTCCAAAGCAGGCAGCGTAGCGAGTTTTTTTTGGACGCATTGTCCCGAACTGGGCAATCGGCCAGGGCTCGGGACCTTCTTCACCTTCTAGATGGTGAGGGTGTCAGCGGATCTGACCGGATGCTGTACATGGCTAACGTCGAGCATCCCGGCCGAGAGTCGGGTGAACTCGAACGTGATTGGATTGCCGCCATAAACCGGGTATACGACTCGGCAGGCCTTACCCAAATTCAGTTGGCTCCCGGGTCTCAGTCCGCTTTTCTGAGATTGGAAGCGGGGGATGTAAAACCGATTACCGAAGGACCCCTCGTCTCAGTCGTTATGCCGGTCTTTCGGCCGGATGCGGCCACCCACCTGGCTATTAGGTCTGCACTTGACCAGTCGTATCGCAATTTAGAGATTATTGTCGTCGACGATGGCTCGGGCGGCGAGTACTCGGACGCATTAGATCAGTGGGCTGTCCTCGATAGCCGCGTAACCATTGTGAAAAATGAGACGAACTCAGGTGCATACACTTCGAGGAATATTGGCTATGAGCGTGCAACCGGGAAATACCTAACTGTATTTGATGGAGATGATTGGCAGCACCCCCAAAAAATCCAGCTTCTTGTTGAGAAGGCTGAGATGAACTCTGATACCAGGCTTGTTAGCGCCCGGTGGGCTCGGGTCGATGAAGCGCTCTTCTTCCAATATCGAGGATGGAAAGGTGCCTACATTACGCCCGCTCATGTCTCGGCTCTATTTCCAATCCAACTGGTTAGAGAAAAGCTGGGCTACTGGGATACCGTGCGAAAGGCAGCCGACACTGAGTTCATCCTTCGTTACCAACAGCTGATCAATGGAGCCGAGCCAATTGAGGTGTCCGAAGCCCCGCTGACGATTTCCTTGGTCGGTACAGCGAATCTCTCAGTCGATGACTTCAGGCTCGGGTTCAGGGCGCCAGACAGAATCTCGTATCGATCCGCATATGAGCACTGGCACCGGAAGGTACGAGATGGTCATGAAAGTGGCTATCTGCCATTTCCCTTGGACAGGCGTCCCTTCCCTGCACCGGTGAGATTCCTACCAAATCAACCTAAGCATCCGCACTTGGATGTCCTCTTTGTGGCTGATTTTGCCGAGAGTGCCGAAGACGCCCAAGAGTTGATGGAGTGCCTCGAAGTCCTTTTGGAGGCAGGACATGAGGTGGGGCTTATGGATCATCCGTCTATCGCGACAGGGCGCTCGTCAGCCACCAGGGTGAACGACCGGCTCCAAGAACTATTCTCTAGTGGTCGGCTGACCCGGGTGCAACAGACCGATGAAGCCGAAGTTAGAACGATAATAGTGAAAGATCCGAGTGCTTTCCAATTTGAACTGTTTGCATCAGGGGCAGTAGTCCCCCGGTCGGTCTACGTCACTACGGAAACGCCACCGTATGATTCGTTGAAGAAGCGACATACATTTGAGGTGTCAACCGTGTCGCAGAATCTATTCAGGGAATTTGGCGTCCGTCCAGTATGGGTGCCAACTTCGAGTTCCGCGAACAAAATTTTGTCTAGGCTGGTGGCAGATAGCGACATAATTCCTCTGCCCGAGGGTAGGGTCTTAGATTCCGAGACAGCTGCGGAGGCAGGTGCGCCCGAGGAGGGCCCGAGTGAACCACTCATGTCACATGTGTTTCGGATACTCGAACATAATCGTGGCCACTTTGTGAATGTAGGGAGTTGATATGGTCGATCATCCTGAAAATACGGAACCTTCGTCTACAAACTGGGACAGCCGGCATGAAGTGCCAATATTCAGAGTTGCCGGTATATCCGAAATCGTCCATCCAGGTAATCATAAGACCCGATATATATCGCCTAGCTCTATCGATGCCGGACTGGACTTAGATTTCCTTTATGAGCCGGAGAGCTCCAGCACCTTGGTGGTAGTGCTTCACGGTGCACTGGGACGAAACAAGTTCGTTCTCCCCCGGTTTGAATGGCGCAGCACCCTGCAAAACGTTCGGGCATCTAAGTTGTACCTCAGTGACTCAACGGTCTCACAGAGCGCAAATCTAGAAATTGGCTGGTATTTCGGTCAACAAAAAGATGATTTGGTCGAACGGTATAGCGCGCTTGTGCGGCACATTAAAGTAATAGGATCATACCAACGGGTGCTCTTTGTCGGCAGCAGTGCCGGGGGATTCGCGGCCTTATCCATGTCCCGTAAAATTGCTGATTCCTGCGCAGTTGCTTTCTCACCTCAAACCACGATCGCCGCATACCATCCTGGCCATGTTCGAAAGTTCTCTGATGTTGTTTTCCCGAACTTTGGGTCGTTCGATCGTATTGAAAGAGATTTTGGGATGCGAATCAATCTTCGCAGGCTGTACGACGGTACGGAAAATTTAAACTACTTCCGTTTCGTTCAGAACATCGGGGATCCATTTCATTACGAAGGTCACTATGTGCCCTTCGCGTTGGCCCAGGGCGTCTCGCCCGAAGGTGCGGGTCCGACCCCTTCCGGTAGAGGGCGGTTTGTCGTTGCACGATATGAAAAAGGTCATGCTCCGCCCCCTAGGTCGTATTTCCGAAGGCATATATCCGAAGCTCATGAAGAGTTTTTCGGGGGGAAGTTGGTTATTGAATGAGATGTCGTCGTGGCATGCGGCCTTTTGGCCTGAACGTTCGTCAGTCTGATGATCCGTACGCAATCACGGTCATCGAGATATCAACAAGGGGTGTTCGCAATGTATAGCTCTACAGGAGAACATCCGGCCGACGTTGGTGGGTTGCTCTATCGCAACGGCTTTGTACTTAGTCAATCGAAATCTCCAGAGGTATGTCCAAGTGCATGGCGTCGCGTGAACTTCGGATCTTCGATTTTGGCGGTCCATCCCGAGACTCCGATGAACGAGGCGCAATCTGGAGGTGTGCGGGCGTTCCTCCTGGGTATGTGTTTTGATCCAGAGTCAGGGATGTTTGAGGAAGCACCGATCCTTGACAGCTTAGTAAAGTCCTACCCCCAGCGTAGAGAATTCTTATCGAAGTTGGACTGCCTAGCGGGGCGATTCGTGCTAATTATCGAAATGAATGGTGTCTTCGAGATATTTCAAGACGCCATGGGATCCAGATCGGTCTTTTACACCCAAAGAGGGGTTTCTGTCGTTGCGTCGCACGCGGAACTCGTAGCAAAAATCGCCGGTGTGGGATTTGCAGACTTCATTATTCCCTTTCTGACATCTAAGAATTATGTCCAGAAAGATGTCAAATACTTGCCAGGAGTGGCGACATCCTATGACGATGTTCGACAGCTAACACCCAACACCTCAATCAGTTATCCGTCACAGGAAGTCCAACGTTTTTGGCCTCGCCCAAATTCTCTAGCCCGATCCAGTGCTGATTCAGCGACAGACATGCTGGATGCCCACCTCGCTGGTCTAGCCAGTTATCTCCGGCACTCTGGGCGAAGGCCTGTCGTAGGGCTCACTGGTGGCTCAGATAGCCGAGGAATATTTGCTGCTGTATGCCAAGATAATCCGTTCATATTCACATACATTCGTAGTCAGGATGGTAGGCAGGTATCTTCGGACGATTCTCGCAAAGCGGCTGAGTTAGCGAATGCCTATGATCTGAAGGTCAAGGTATGGCCCCTCTCGAACCGCCAATCGCTGAACGATTCTGACACTGATATGGGATATGCTTTCAGGCGTTCGACGGGATATTACCGGGGCGCAGGTTCTGCTTGGGTCGAGAAGTTATGGTCACACAATCTCGATCCTATGAACTCGGTTTTTATTCGTGGCTTTGGAGGTGAGATTCTCAGGGGGTTTTATCAGCAAATGACCAAACAGATTCGTCGAATTAATCCAGTACAGCTGTCTGATACGTATGATATAAACGCCGGATCCTCTGTGACGAGGTCTTTTTTTGAAGAAATGATTCAGACGACAAGCTTTTCCAGTGAAGCAATTCATGGGCTCGATCCTAATGACATTTTTTACTGGGAGCATCGAATGGGCACCTGGGGTAGCTTGTCAATGTCTGAGGCGGATCTGGCTGTGCCCTCGATGGTCGGGTACAATTCTAGGAATCTCTATGCCGCGTTTATGTCTTTGGGCGCTGAACTTAGAAGCAGCAGGCTTGCCTTCGATGAGGTTGTGAGACGAAGAGCTCCAAAACTGTCCTTTCTCTATGGCAAATAGTCTACTGTGAATAGTCTTAAAATCTTAGAATATTAGAAATGAGTGATATGAAATTTTCGGTGATCGGCACTGGGTACCTTGGTGCCACCCACGCGGCGTCAATGGCAGAACTCGGCTTCGAGGTACTGGGAGTGGATATTGATCAAGAGAAAATCGACAGCCTGAGCCGGGGTGAATTGCCATTCCACGAGCCAGGCCTCCCCGAACTTCTTCGGAAGCACGTTGCGAGTGGGCGACTACGGTTTACGACGTCTTTCGCAGAGGCGGGCGAGTTTGCTGATGTTCACTTCATCGCGGTTGGTACGCCACAGCGTGCGGGTGAGCACGGGGCGGACATGACCTATGTGGATGCTTCGGTCTCTGCTATCGCTCGGGCCGCTACACGCGACACCCTAATAGTAGGCAAGTCGACAGTGCCTGTCGGCTCCGCTCGTCGTCTGAAGGATCTTGCTCAATCGGAAGCCAGAAACGGTGTGAAGATTGATTTCGCATGGAACCCAGAGTTCCTGCGCGAAGGATTCGCCGTAGAAGATACTCTTCGGCCGGACCGTCTGGTAGTTGGTACTGATTCGGATTCAGCCGTCGAAAAGCTTCGCGCTGTCTATGCTTATGCTCTGGGCCGCGAAACGCCGTTCATATCAACTGACTTCGAAACAGCAGAGCTGGTCAAGGTGGCTGCGAATGCCTTCCTCGCTACAAAGATATCGTTCATTAATGCTTTCTCAGAGGTAACTGAGACAGTCGGTGGCGACATAAGAGTCTTGGCAGACGCGATCGGCTACGACAAACGAATTGGTCGTCGGTTCCTGAACGCGGGTGTTGGGTTCGGAGGCGGCTGTCTGCCGAAGGATATTCGTGCCCTTCAGGCGCGTGTTTCAGAGCTGGGGTTGGATAGCACGATGAGATTCCTGAACGAAGTGGATGAGATTAACCTTCGGCGTCGAGATCGTGTGGTCCACATTGTCAGTGAGTTATTGGACGGGTTAGAGGGTGCCTCCGTGGCAGTCCTTGGGACGGCGTTCAAACCGAATAGTGACGATGTACGCGATTCCCCAGCCCTGGATGTTGCCGGGAGGTTGTATAACAGTGGAGCAGACGTCAACGTTTATGATCCTCAGGCGAACGAGAACTCTTCAAAGCGGTTTCCCCGCCTAAACTACTGCGCATCTTACAAAGATGCGGTTGCTGGAGCCGACGTGGTATTGCTGTTGACCGAGTGGGACGAGTTTGTTGAGATGGACCCCGAGATTGTCGGTTCGTTGGTTTCTCATAGAAGAATTGTTGACGGTCGGAACGTTCTTAACACTGATACCTGGGAAGACTCCGGCTGGGTCGTAAGAACACTCGGCCGCAAGAGCTAAAGGCAACTTCAGAAAAATTTGTACCTTGCCCACGCTAGGAGTGTGGGCAAGGTACTGTCGGGTGTGAAAGCCGTTAGCGCCCGACTCAATGCTTGATCGGGCTCTCGGTCACCCTGGCTATCGCAGTATGGGTCGATTCCTCGCCGAATGGCATCTCACGAGATTGCAGGTTTATGAAGTTCAAGATTGTCAACTATCAGGCCCACCGGATCAGCGGTTGGGTGTACGAGCCGGGAACCGACAAGGGCAGTACGGTCCTGGACCTCGTTATTAACGGGGAGACGGTCTCCACTCTCACCTGCAACATCTTTCGTGACGAACTATCTGCTGAGGACTTCAGCACTCGTAACGTAGGCTTCCTGGGCAGTCTGCCCCCGCTGTTCTGGACTGGGGAGGAGCACGACGTCGCACTTGTCCATCGAAGGACAGGGGATGTTCTTCTTCGGAAGCGGATGAGCACGACTGATTCGCGGATCGAGGGTGAGAAAGGCCTTAGCGCGGACTTCATTCTCACGCCGCTTGGCCAGATCGCAGGGTGGGCTAGCGCAGAGAATCAGCCAGCATATGCTCGGATTACCGTGGACGGTAAAGCGATAGCGCATTCGAGGGCTGACCGCCATGTGCTGCCGTGGAAGCGCGATGCAGTGAAATTGAATGCGCCGTTCGGTTACATGTTCGGCACCCAGATTGCTTCGGATTTCTTCGATGGCCGGGAGCATCAAGTGCAGGTCTTTATCGGTGGTGAGCCGCACGCATCGGTTTCTGTGTTGGACCAGTTGCTTGAGCTATCGGCCGAGTATAGCGAGGATGCAGCGCGCGAAGCGGAGCGGTTGCAACCACACGCACCTGATGATTCGTCCACTTGGGCTGGTGCTGTCCGAGTTCGCCCCGGTATTAGCGTGTCCCACCTGGAGTTCACAGAGTGTTATGCGTCGATCACTCTGGCGGGGGACACCTCGCATCGACGGCTGGTCATCCGGTTGGGCGAGGCTGAGGTAACCTTGACGGCGTTAGTCGAGCCTGTTGAGGGGAACTCAGCGGCCGAGGGGACTCGGCGTTATGCGGGCGAGATACCACTCGAGGGCAGGTTCAACGAGCCGATCCAGCTGTTCACCCCGGGGTCCGACATTGCCAGCACCTATGATCTCCGATTGGGAGATAGCACGGGACGCCGGCCCGAAGCTCTCCCGGAGGCTATCGTCCTAAATGCCGAAGGAAAGTTCCTGTGCTCCAAAACAGTGCTTGATGGTGGGGTTTTGACTGGGTGGGCGTTTCATACAGCGGGGCTTGACTACCCCGTGGAATTGGTCCTTCGAGAAACCACGGAGGAAGGGGATACGCAGACTCACCGCAGTTCAGCATCCCTGAAGAATAAGCACACAAAACTGCAGCACGGGATCTCGCGCGCGGGATACGGGGTTGCACTTCCTTACTCGGTTCTGACGCGACGCACTACTCATCTGCAGTTGCTGGCCGTTCATAGCCGCGGGGAAAAGGTGTTGTGGGAGGACCGAGAATTTCACGCCTCCAACCAATTCTTGCTTGCGCAGGCGCTTCAGTCTTCCTCCTCTTCGTATGCGCTCGAACTCGTAAAAAATGCTCGGCGAGCGGGACGAAAAGACTTCGTCGAATCGTTCTTGGGAACTTACAAGCACTCCAAGGCAAAAATAAGCCTCGAAGAGTTAGAAGCGTCGATCTTCTCGCAGAGGCACAGCGGCGGCGAATCGCTCGCGCCGGTTCGAGGGGCGGTCTGGTATTGGGTCGAGGAGTTGCGTACCAATCCAGGTCGGCTCCAATGGTTCACGATTAATGCAATCCGAAATCGCAATGGCGGAGCGCGTGACATCCTGGCATATGCCGCTTCCAAGGGTCAGTATGAATTTGGTCAGCTTCATGGAATTCTCGAGTCCTACCGGGCGCAACTCTTTCGCAAGTCAGCCGTTGAGCTGCTAAGGGAGAATCATTGGAAATCCGGCGTGCTCGCCATGGCACGGTTTCTCTTCGCCGCGCCGCGTGATGAGACCGATCAGCTCGATGCTCTGACACTGTATCTAATGCTTGAGGAATGGCGGGGCTTGGAGAGTATCAGCGGCTCTGATCGTGCCTTCTATGGGGAGCTCCTTCGGTGGCGAGGCGAGCTCGAAGAATCCGCCCGCGTGCTCGCAGCGGAAGATAGCGACATCGATCATGACTTCTCCCAAAACTTGTTGGCGCTAAACGCGATAAACCCTCATGCAACAGGAATTTCAAGCTACTCAACTGCCTGGCTTGCCGGGTTCAATCAAATGCTAGAAGAGGACAGCATCGCCCCGATCTCGATGCAGGAGGATCAGATAAGTTTTTACGATCTCACCACAGATTTACCCCCAGCCGAGATCGGCCCGGACGAGCCACTGGTAACGGTGATCATGCCAATCTATGAGCCAAGCGCGGCCACTAACGTTGCGGTGGATTCTCTGCTGAGGCAGACCTGGCGCAAGCTTGAGATCATCATGATTGACGATTGTTCACCCGAGCAGAACGCTGACGGTTCTCCCACTCGGTACCGACAGCAGCTTCAGGACCTTGCGGACCAGGACTCGCGCATTCGTTTGGTGCTTAGTGAGGTGAACCGTGGGTCATATTCCGTCCGGAATGAAGCACTTGATCTGGCGACCGGGGATTTGGTAACGGTGGCGGATAAAGACGATTGGCACCACCCCCAGCAGATTGAGTTGCAGGTTCGTGACTTCATGAAGGCTCCTGAGCGAGTGGCGAATATGACCAACTGGGTGCGTGTGGACGAGCAACTCACTTTGATGCTGCGGTCCGCTACTGGACGGGTGTTCTATCCCTCGATGGCGTCTTTGATGTTTCGACGTGATCCTGTCCTGAAGGACCTCGGATACTGGGACACCGTCCGCAAATCGGGCGACTCGGAGTTCAAGAGCCGTATCGAGAACTACTACGGCATCACAGTTGAGCCGATCACCAGGGCCCCTTTAGCCTTCGCTCTTATGGATGGTGCCAACCTTACCCGCGATGACATGGGGGTAGGCTACCTCGCGCCCGAGCGCCGAGCGTACTTACGTGGTTATAAGAGTTGGCACCGGGAGATCCGCGAATCGGGCGAATCGCCCTACATGCCTAAGTCCGCTGCCGATCGCCGTTTCGTAGCTCCAGCCTCTTATCTCCCGGGAGCCCGACTAACTGGGCCGACGAAGTACGATGTCGTCTTCGCATCAGAGTTCGGTTTCCTCGCTGGCAACTCGACCTCGCTCTTCAACGAGATCTCCGTCTGCCTGAACGCCGGCCTTAAGGTAGGTGTCATTCCGCTCCAGAACGGTCTGATCCCTTCGGCTTCGAGGCGTCAGTTTAGCCGTAAGATTGACGACCTAATCCTCACTGGTCAGGTGGACCGGTTGTCCTTGGAAACCCCCGCTGAAACCGATCTCCTAGTCGTGCGGTGGCCTACCGCGGTACAAGTCGTGCAGGATGGAGACGCCGGGTTGAGGCCTAAACGGGCGGTAATTGTCTCCAACCATCCGCCGTTCGAACCTAGCGGCGAACGGCGCAGCTATGACATCGGCGTGGTTACTCGCAATGTCGAGGGGTTGTTTGGCGTCAGACCGCAATGGGCCCCGCAAAGTGAGCAGATTGGGGCGATGATCGCGCCCTTAATGCCGGCGTCGGATCTAACGAGCTTTTCCTGGAAGGGAATCATTGAGCTCAAGGAACAAGCCTTCAAGAATCGGTACAGGACTGGTCGGCCGGTCATTGGCAGGCACGCCCGAGATGACGCGGCCAAATGGCCTTCAGATCGAAAAGTCTTCAATCAGGTTTATCCAGCTGACGGTTCTGCAAACGTCTGCATTCTTGGCGGTACCAAGGTGCCCGTTCAGAAGGGTTTTCTCTCTCGGAACCCGCCGTCCTGGGAAATTTACGCGTTCAACGAGATCAGCGTCGAGGAATACCTTTCGGAGAAACTCGACTTCTTCGTCTACTTCCACAGTGACGGCTGGCTTGAAGCGTTCGGCATGGCCATCCTCGAAGCCATGAGCTACGGCGTAGTTTGTGTTCTGCCCCGTCACTTTGCGCCAGTGTTTAAGGATGCAGCGGTCTATGCGGAGCCGGACCAGGTGAAGGACGTCATCAACGAACTATGGGACTCGGACAACTATGGGTTGCAGCAGCAACGCGCAGTGGCGTTTATCCAGCAGGAATGTACTCCGGAGGCGTACTTGAGACGCTTGGCCGGGCTCGGAGTCAGCGCACGCAATGATTCAGTCCTCTAGAATGGCGAAGCTGGTCAGGCGGGTCGGATGCACTCCGGTGCTTTCATGGGGAGCGATGTGATCGAACCACTCGATGCTACTGGGGGACATCAATTGGCGTCATCCTGGCCATCCCAGTTTGAAGCTGACGTCGTTCGTGAGGCTTTCGGTACAAGGCTTGGAGGCTACACAATTGCTTTAGAAGCATGGCGTAGGGGCCTCCAAGTTCGATTCTTCGACAGCCAGCTGAGGAGATATGAGCTGTCTGACGGAAGCACCCGAATTCGGTTTGACAAGACACGGCCATCGTTGACGACGCGCGCAGCTATTGCCGTGGAGCAAAACAAACACCTAACGAACTCCCGTCTCCATGAGGCAGGAGTCCCGGTTCCCACGAGCCGGGTGCTGGACCCATTTGCTGCTGACGCCGAAAAAGAACTCCTGATCTTCGCAGAGGACACGGGGTATCCTTTAGTGCTGAAGCCACTCCGCGGGAGTATGGGACGGGATGTCTTTACTAATCTGAGCACGCCTGTGGAACTGGTTGAGACCTTCCAATATCTGGCGGCACGATGTGCGGATGGGGAAAAGCTGGTTCTTGAAAGTCACTTCACAGGAGAGGACTACCGGGTGCTTGTCGTGGGAGATCGTGTCGTGGCAGCATGCCTCCGCCGTCCGGCAAACGTGGTCGGTGACGGCACCAGCACCATCCAAGAGCTAATCGACCAAAAGAACTCGGTCAGGTTAGCAAATCCTTATCTTTGCAAGAAGCTGATCAAACGTGACCGAGAGGTTGACCAGTATTTGAAGCGTCATGGCTACAACTTGAGTGATGTCCCTTCAACGGGCTGCGAGGTGATGCTTCGGGGCAAAGCAAACGCCAGCCAGGGTGGCGACAGTATCGACAAGACCGTTGAGCTACCGGACGCGGTCAAAGACGCCGCCGTCCGGGCTGTGGCTGCAGTGCCTGGATTGGCAATCGCGGGTGTGGATGTCCTTTTTGATTCCAGCAGGACTCCCGTCGAGGACAGCTTCCGTGTGATCGAGATGAACTCAAGGCCCGAAATAGAGATCAATATGTACCCGTGGGAAGGGACCGGGCAAGACGTGCCGCTTCATATTCTTGACGCGTTTTTTCCATCCTCTATGAGGCGTCAAGCTCCCCAAATCGGGAAGCTAGGGCTGAACTTGGAACAGTTACTCGCGCCACTGCAGGGTGCCTCGGCGAACGAAGTGACTGCGAACACGATGCCGTCCCATGCCTACCCGACGAGGTTGTCTTATGGGCTTCGTGGCCCGAGTTCCTTTTCAGCACCAGATAAAAACCTGGTTCACCTCGCGGCACGCCGCGCTGGGGTGTCGGGCCGAGTAGAAGAGGTGGGTGGCGTAGGGCGGCTGCTTTTATCGGGCACCGAGGAGGGCACTCGGAAGTTTCTTCGCTCCGAGTCTTTGAGATTGGCCGTGGACGAGGGCAGCAAAGAGCGATGGAACGGTGTAGTCATGCAGGGCTTCTACTTCGATTCATGAGACAGATTCGAAGCTTACCCCCGAAGGTTTTCGAGAATGGACCGCAGGTCTTCCTTCTCAGCGTTAGCTGAGGCCAATTCTGAACGCAGGCGCGCGATCTCCTCCTTGCGCCATCTAAGCGTTCCATTAGCGGCGGCGAGCCGTTGACGCAGACTGCTCTGTTCTGCTGCGGTGACCGCGGCTCCTTGCTGGTAGCTGCTGAGAGGAAGCTCGTAGGTTGGAGGATCCCAGGGTTGTCCATTCAAGGGGTAATCCAACAAACTCGGTTCCATCCTTCCAATGATCTCCCGGAACAAGGACAGCTGTGCACGATCGATCTCTGGGACCGATAGCATCAGCCTTATCATCTTGCGGGAACCGAACAATTGGTATGTGTCGAAGGTGACATCTGATTCCACGATATGAGCGTGATTCCAGTTCGCTACGCGGTGTTCCCAGAGGAACAAATCCGTCATGCGGTACCCTGCTGGTGCGGACCTCAACTTTGTCGTTTTGATGTACTCCCGAAAACCACGCTCGCCTAGCGTCCACCATGGATCGGTCAGAGGGCGCTTGACGTCCTTACCTCGCTTAGTCAAACTTGCCATGCGTCGTGGAGAGATCTCCATGCTTTCGGCGAAATGGAGCCGCTGGGCGAAATGCCACTTACCCACTCCGTTAATCTGGCCGCGAATATGCAACGCGTTGTGGGGTAGATGTGAATGATACACCCAGGAAATAACCGTGTTAGAGCGTCGGGAACTGAGCTCACCAAGCATGGTCACGTAGTCGGCCGGAGGTTGCTCAGCCGTGTTTAGGTCGAACATCTGGTGGCTCAGCAGCAGATCGGCCGACATTGTAGCTGCGAGTTTGTCCCTATTGAGCTCGGCACTTTGCCGTCCCGAGTTTGGTGCTTTGGTGTAGGTGAATGTTCGGACCGCGTCATCCACGTTTGGGCGAGCAAAGGCGGCTAGGGAGGTACGCGAATCTACGCCTGCACTCGCCGAGACCAGAATCTCACGACCGCTCTCTTTCAGCACCTTCACCTGCTTTTCGAGAATCGGCATCATCTGGTCTGCTGCTTGGGCGACAGTAAGCGGCTCGTAGGGGAGCGGGCCTACACGACGAACTAGGCCGCTGCCCAAAGTAAGCTCTGTGTTTGGCGTCAACAGCCAGACTCCATCAAATTCTGTCGTGCGTCCAGGGAAATCCAAAGAAGTGGGACGGCCGACCCACTTCACGTAGATACTCGGCTCCCGTTCAAGTGTCTTACCCACCAGATTTACGTGCGAAGCGATGATCGCCGCTTCGGTGTCATGAAAGATGGCACGGGACGCGATGGCATCGGTTTGCGCTCGAAGGATACCCTGGTGGTAATCAAGCACCACATATTGTCCAAACAGTTCTTCGAGCGCGTTCAGGTACTTTCGACGTGACTCACGGAGGGCCAGATGCAGATTTTTAGAAATCAACCCGAGATCAGTTGTTTCCAGAGTTGGATCAAGACTGTGCCCGCAAAGAAGAATTTCATTCTCGCCGTCCGAGACAACGGATACCCCAACTCGTGGATCCCATCGGAAGGTCCTGCCCGCAAAAGGCCGAGTCTTCCAAAACGTGGGAACGTCAGGATTCAAGCCTGGCGCGTGGAGGACATAGCCACGGCTGAAGCGCAGATGACTGAAGTCTGGCTGTGTGTCGATAGAGGACACATCTGAAGGAATGAACTCCACAGCGGGCTCGTGGGTGGCGTACTCAACCATGGGGTGCTCCTAGAGGCAGTGCGGACTTTCGACCCATCTTCCCTGACTCAGATGGGAATGGCGAAACGGCGGGGCGCATCGATCTGGGTGTGCTGGAGTCTTGAAATCGAATAACCTCAGTTTTCTTGAAGCCCAGAGCGGATCGCAAGGCAAGGACTCGCATCGTTCAAAACGTGGACTGCTAGGCGGTTACAACCACGTAGAATGAGCAGATGGTCGTCGGCGATGCTGGATACACCTGCGCGCCAGCGCACCCTTGACTGGTGGTCTCGAGAAAATGCGTTCGAAAGAAGCAAGGAGCAGCGCGCGAGCATGAAAACTTTAGAAAATCTTCCTATTCCCGGATTTATAGCAGACCCGGAGTGGGGGAACCGATGGAATATCTGTGAGAACCAACCGGTCTCCGTCAATCTAAATGATTCAGGGAACTTTTCTCTAACAAAAGTTGAGAAATTTACGCTACACACCGTGCTGAATGCTGAAGTGTCTGATCTTGAAGTGCTTTCTGATGGGCAAGGGGTGCCCGTTTCCCAAAACACTTCATATACTGTCGCTCTGAACGCGCGGACCGAAGATCGCGTCCATGTCCAGCTAGTTATCCATGAATTCGACAGTTCTGGGACGAGAACATCCAGATTGCCCATTGAGAACCTTGAGCGTGTGCTGTATGTTCCGGTGCCTGGGACTGCATCGCTAGTGATTTCCCTGAGGACTACGGGTCGAGGCACCATGACGGTTCGTGGTGTTGAATTCAACCGTGCATCGGCTATAACGGCGGCGCCCGGTCTCCATAAACACGGAGTAGTCGTAGAGCCCGCTGCGCGGTCGAAAGCGCAGGAACGGGACCCATACGTGTGGCTTCTTCCGCTTCGAAGGGCCCTATACGATGGCACGCCGCTGTCAGTCCTGTTCACTCGTAAAGAAGCCGTAGAGGCAGTAAAGCTTTTTATCGATGGCGAATACATGTTGGAGGCCAAGGAGATCATTCAGCATTTTGATCTCTATTCGGATCTGACGACTTCCCAACTCCGACGTATTTTCTGGCACGGTCGAAGGACGGGATACCTTGTCCACGCGATCAGGGCGCTGGACGAAGTGGTCTTCAGGACCCAGAGTGTGAAAGACAGCGCTGCTCGTGACCTGCTCAATGCTGAATATGAATTTCATCGCGATCCGTGGGGGATGCTGCCGGACCTTGCGCCCGCTTCGGCCTTCGACCCAGCCGGACCAGTACTACACTTCGTAGGAAAAGCTCTCCCAGAGAAGCAAACGGGCTATACCGTCCGGACGCGATACACGACGGAGGCTCTATCAGCAGGGGGGACTAAGTGCATCATTGCAGTGCAAGTGGGTGGCAATCATGAAGATGGTCTGGACGAAGAGGTAGACCATACCTTTGGCAATGTCCGCACAGTGATGCTTGCCGGTCCATCGAAGAACAAAGCGGCCCGCTCAGACTGGATGAGGCGCAATGCGGAGGAGCTCTACACACTGGTCACCAAGGTCCGCCCGAGCGTGATCCACGCCCATTCGGATTTCACGAACGGTGCCTTGGCCACGCATGTAGCAAGCGCCACCGGTGTGCCCGTGGTCTACGAAGCTCGGGGTTTCTGGGAGGAGACCTGGCTATCCCGAATCGCGAAAGCACAAAGCTGGGACGACATCGATCTTCACATGCGTATGTACGGTGCACCGGAACTTTACGAGCTGCGTCGCCAGAGTGAACGGCGGGTTCGCGAGCGTGCTGACCGTGTGATTACCCTGGCCGAGACCATGAAAAGATTCATTCTCGAAGAAAGCCCTGGTGGAGCGGTCAAGAGTGAGCACATAACTCTGGCCAGGAATGCCGTTGATCCGGAGGACTTCCCCCCGCCGACAGGACCATCTTCAGCCCGCGAAACCCTGGGTATCGACGATCACCAAGTCGTTGTAGGCTACATATCATCTATAGTCGAGTACGAGGGCATTGAAACGTTACTTGATGGGTATAAAAAATTGTCCGATACCCAGGAGAACGTTCATTTGTTGATAGTCGGAGATGGGCCTCATCTGAATCGTCTCCGTACCCACGCGGAGAAAAACAGCATTCCGAACGTAGTTTTCACTGGACGAATTCCACACGAAGAGGTACTTAGCTATTACCATGCTATCGACATCTTTGTTGTACCGCGCAGGAGAACTCGAGTCACCGAATTGGTCACTCCACTAAAGCCGTTTGAAGCATTTTCTACGGGCAGGGCTGTAGTGATGTCAGATGTGGCCGCACTAGTGGAAATCGCCCAAGATTCTGCTGGGGCGGCTCGAATATTCGCCGCAGACAATCCCGACAGTTTGGCGCAAGTATTAACCGAACTAGTCGAGGACCCCGCCCAAAGACGACAGATGGGGGAGCGTGGTACCCGTTGGGTGAAAGAAAAGCGCTCGTGGTCGTCTAATGTTCCGGCCTATCAATTAGTTTATAATGATTTGAAGAGAGAACGATCCGTAGTTTCTTAGTTGAATCCGGCTAGCAGTGATTTGCTAATACCATCCGATCCAGATCTAGTGCTGGGCCGTTGGTGCTGTAGCTTAGGGGAGCGTCCAAGTTGAATATCCATAGTTTACGCGCAATTCTCGATGAAGAGCACGCCCAGCTTTTCGACCGAATGCAGCGCCTCGGTCGAGAACAGAAAGGAGTTCTTTCTGAAGATGAACTGCGAGATAGCGTTGACGATGCATGTTTGATGCCAGCCTTTCTTGCACATGTTGGTGAACCGAGGTCCTACAGTCTGACATCTTGGCGTATCTTGTTCCGGCTACTAAGAAAGTCGGGACATTTGAAGATGGCGGAAGCAGCCATCAATGTAATTTCTGATCTTTCGGAAAAACAAACGGACCTGCAAGCCCTGGCCGCAATTAGAAAAGATGTTGAAGTGCTTCGGGGATCTCGCGACCACCAGGCGAGAGGGCTAGCATCGACCCGAGCGCCAAGATTGAGTTCTCGGGTAGTTTACGTCCAGCAGCGTCATCGTTCGGATACTGACCTGGCGGAAATCCGAGATAAGTCCAGGATGTACCAAGAGCTTGGGTACGACCTCGACCTATTTTCGGTGTGCAACGAAGACACTATTGGGGATGATAATTCTTCTTCACCTATCCAAAAGGTGCCTGGAATAGAGGGTCCTGAAGCGATTGGAGGTGGGAACTCGGAGCTATTTCACAGGGTTTTCGAATACTTGCAGGAAACTAGACCATGTCTCGTGGAGGTTGACGCAGACCTGTACTCGGCGAACGCCGTCATTCGAGCCGCTGCACACGCAGGAACAAAAGTATTATGGATTGTGCCTGAGCCAGATAGAGAGCCTCGGCCACGCCGCAGTGAGTCGATGCGATCGACCGCGTGTTATCAACACCCGCCGGACCTGATCGAATGGAAGCGTTCAATCCAATCGGAGACGATTGGGCTATCGGACTTTGTTTTAGTACCTTCACTAAAGTGGGTCGAGGACCTAAACCCGTTGGCCGGTCCTCTGGGGAAGTTTATTGCAACCAACGATATCAATGGTGAAGGGTCTCTTGGATTATATGCCGACATTTTGGGTGCTGTTGAAGGTAATAAGAAGAAAGAACGCTCCACGCATCCGTCGGTAACCCGAGTCACAGAGAGCCAGATTAGTGATTGGACCTCGTGGCTCCGTGAAAACCCGGCCCATGGTGTAGCCGAGTGGTTTTATTCGAAAGGTCAGTCATCGGGAGAAATAAGAGATGTGGGCTGGAAATTTGAAGAGTTCCCTCCCATAGAGTTATCTCCAGCAACTGACTGGATGAATGTAGCCACAGAAAACCGGACCTGGGCTTTCACCTTGCACACGTGGGAATTTTTGGATCCTGTGATTCGTGAGTACATCAGTACAGGAGATCAATCTCTTTTGCGGTGGGCGCTCGAGATAGTAGCGTCTTGGAAGAATGATGCGATATTCTCGGTGGCTGCAAGTTCGATGGCTTGGTACGATATGGCGCTTGCACTTCGTTCTCCGAGGCTAGTAGGTCTTCTGCATCTTGCTGTGCAAGCAGAAGTCGAGTCCCAGCTGCTTAAGGGGATATTTGAGCTGGTCCTAGCCCACCAGGACGCACATGAAGCTGAGGAGTCCTTCGTTTCCCGTAACAACCACGGATTCTATGCAGCTTTAGGGCAAACTGTTCTTGCTCAATCCACAATGTGCGTTCCAAATATGGACAGACTCTTGATCCAGGCTGAAGGCCGCATGAGGATAATGGCAGAGCAGCAGTTTCACGGCGACGGAGGGCACGTTGAACATTCGCCGGACTATCATCGAATGCTGCTTGGTTCTTTCCAGCAAGCGATCGACCAAGGGGTCATCAGAGACTCAGAGGTAGCGCATCGGATCAAGAAGGCTTCAGAAGCCTTAGGGTGGTTCGTTCAGCCAAATGGCAGAATGCTGCAATTTGGGGACTCGCCCGGCAGGAACATGTTGGCGCGAAAGTCCAAGGCGCTTGACATGTCGACGCGATTTATAACCACTGACGGATTAGAGGGCTCGCCGAGCAGCGAGGAACTGTACGTATTGAAGGAGACGGGGTACGCGATATGTCGAACACCGGCACCGTTGAAGACTTCTGAGCTTTCGGAGGGCTCCTATCTAGCCCTCGCAGCGGGATTTCACTCGAGGGCGCATAAACACTGTGACGACCTCTCGCTGGTGTGGTGGGACGAAGGCTTAGAAATTCTGGTGGACGGAGGTCGGTACGGATACGGGCCACAATTGCCGTCTAGCTCGCCGCTTAGAGCACAAGGATACTATTATGCCGATCCTAAACGGCAATTTGTCGAATCAGTCTGGGCACACAACACCGTGGCCATTGACGGAAAGAATCACGATCGCCGTCGATCGCCCTATGGTTCCGGACTTATTTCCGCGGAAACCGATAACGGGGTTTTTCGAATCTTGGCCGAAGTTCCGCAAACCGGGTGGCGTCACACCCGTGAGTTGCTGTACGAGCCAGGAAAAAGGCTGAGTGTTAAGGATACTATCGTTGCTGATGATGATGAGCTACACGACTATTCTGTCCATTTCAATGTCAATGGAGATCTGAATGTAGTCGAGTCCGGCAGCAACTCTTTTGCCATCGATCTGGGTGGCCGCGAAATCGCCAAAATGAAATCTAGTGCTACAGAAGTCGGGAGAAGAATATTGCGAGGTAGCGAGAAGCCATTGATTGGGTGGCGATCAGTAGTCGACCGTAGTCTGGAGCCGACTTGGTTTTTAAGCTTTACCGGTACCTTCTCAGGAACGCTGACTCACGAGAGCACCTTTGATTTGGTCAACGCTTAATCGGTGGGATCCGAATATGGCTACGCCGTGAGGACTTATTCGCGGCTTTGCAAGGGGGCGACCACGCTAACCATGCTCAACGTATTGCCATACCATCAACCGTTATGTTCACGCCGGGAACGGACTACTAATCAAGCATGAACGTGGTGAGCCCCGTTCACTGCCGATGAATCGACGATGGCGCTCACCGGCTGGTGAATGAGCGAAGGATCTGGCGGCTGTTTTCATGAACTGGCATCTTCTCGGTTAGCCCACCTCAGGCTCCGCTCCGGGATCAAGAGTGACCCCCGGTCCACGATGACCTCGTGGACCGGGGGTCACTCTGGTGGCGCCCAACCAGGAATGGCTGGCCGGCATCACCAACACCCCATGGACGAGGGCATGCTCCACCTTTGCGGGATGAAAGACCTGCGCTCGAACCAGGTCGTCGGATACTTCATGGACAGGCGGATGAAAGCGTCCCCCGTCGTAGCCGCACTGGACCATGCTGTTTCGTAAAGGAAAACCACCGGTACGGCGTCGCACATCTTCTCGAAGTCGCGACGGAGTTGAACGAGCGACCCCGTAGATCCCTCTACTGGGACACACCAGCTGAGCGTCTTGCTGCTTCACTTAAAGGGGCTCTCCGTGGTTCGTGGTGAAAGCCGGGTTCGTGTCGTAAGCGTATAGGGGCTCGTGGCCCTGCTGAGATGGATGTTCTT
>NZ_BAAAIJ010000052.1:0-1257 GCF_039526005.1 Arthrobacter flavus
TGGTTGGGCCCCCGTTAGCAGTCCAGCGTCTATGCGATAGCTGATTGGTTTTCTTGCGTCCAGTTTTCCCAGTAGCGGTTGGGCGTCATGCCGTCCAGGGATCCGTGGGGCCGTTCATGATTGTAGATAGCTTTCCATTCCTCGGCCAAATACGTCGCTTCGGCCATGGTGTCCATGATTTCTCCGGAGAGCTGTTCCCTTCTGAACTGGGCGTTGAAGGATTCGATGAAGCCGTTCTGCCACGGTGATCCCGGGTCGATGAACGCGGTGTCCACGCCGGCGGTATTGCACCAGTCGATCAGGGCGGCCGCGGTGAATTCGGGCCCGTTGTCGCACCTGACGTAGGTCGGGGCGGTGCCGGTTTCGGCGATGATGTTCTCCATCACCGCAACCACGTCCGAGGCTTTGAACGACCTGCGCGGGATGATGGCCAGGGCGGTGCGGGTGTATTCATCGATGACGTTGAAGAACCGGATATGCCGGCCGCAGGAAGTCACGTCGGACTGGAAGTCGAAGCTGACCACGTGCATCGGATACTCCGCCCTGAGCCGTTTCTGCTCCCCGGCGCCGGGTCCGGTCCGCCGTTTCTTCCTCGCCCTGGGTTTACAGACGAGGCCTTCGTCGCGCCAGATCCGGCGCACCCGCTTCCGGTTCAGTGCCACCCCGGCCCACTCCGGCTGGGCCAGCAGGTGCCAGCGGGCTTTCCGCCAACCCCACGCCGGATGCTTCACCGCCACGGCGCGCAGCTCCGTCCGCAGCCGGACCTCCTCGAAACCCACGTCAGGCTTCTTCTTCCGAAAAGCGGACCGGTTCTGGCCCAGAACCTTGCAGGCGAAACGTTCGGAAGCCCCGAACTTCTCCACCGCCATGCGCACGGCACGGCGGCGGGGTTCGGGGCTCAGAATTTTCCCTTGGCCACCTCGCTCAGAATGTCATTAGCGAGGATCTGATCGGCCAGCAGCCGCTTGAGCCTGGCGTTCTCCTTCTCCAGCTCTTTAGTCCGTTTGGAAGCCTCGGCGTTCTTCTCGGACCCGTACTGGGTCAGCCACCGGTACCAGGTCGCCTCGGTGACCTGGAGCTCCTTGATGACCTCGACCATCGGGCGTCCGTCATTGAGCATCTTCTGGCCCTGCCGGACCTTAGCGATGACCTGCTCGGGGGTGTGTCTGCGTGCCATGATTCGTGAATTTCCTCCTGTGTCCATTCTCGGACACGAAACTCACACAAACACTGGACTTCTACACGGGGACCCAACCA
>NZ_BAAAIJ010000053.1:0-9477 GCF_039526005.1 Arthrobacter flavus
GGACCATTCGACCGACGCGGGTGAGGGCATCGATGCTGAGGGGCAGCTGGTTCAGGGCGAGGTCACCGTCGATGTATTCGACCACGTGTCGGTGGTCGGAGTCCTGCCCCAACGGTTCTGGTGCATCTACTCCAGCTTCGCGAAGTGCCTGTAGATAGCTCTGGATTGCTGCGGATCTTTTTTGCCACGTCTTCCGTACTGTGTTCCCGATGCGAGCAACACTGTCCGAAGTATTGCCTCCGGTTAGCTGCTCTTCCTCATTCACACCCGAAGCCTACTGGAGCAGCTGGGACGTGAAGGAACAACTCCGGACACTGCTGCGCACCGGTTCGATCGCCGATGCCACCGCGGCGAAGGCCGAGCTCGGCCGGCTGGTCGACCGTGCAGGCCAGCCCGAGGCCAGAAGGCTCTACCGCACGGTCTGCCGGTGGTGGAACGAGATCGAAGTCCTCATCGTCACCGGCGCCACCACGGCGAAGGTCGAGGCCAACAACACCGCGATCAAGAACATCAAAAGGACCGGACGAGGATTCGTGAATAACACCAACTACAAAACCCGTATCCTATTGAGAAGCGCCGCTAGAACAGCGGCCTGAACATCTCCTCAGCAGCGGAAATCACCACGAACCGCGAAGAGCCCACTATGCTGAGCAGCTACGACGTGCTGGTGGGCCAGACACCGTAGCCATCCACCAACCGCAGCCCGGAAAACAACGGACGGACCGAAATGGTCGCGTACGAGTCTCAGAGCGACCGACTCCTTGCCCTTTGCACCATTACTTACCTGCCGCCTCGATTCACGAACACGCCCGAGTGAGATACGCAGAGGTGCCAGTAGCGGTGCGAACTCGGTGAATATTTGCGTGCACGCCTGTTCTAAGAAAGAACCATGTCGGCTCCTGGTGGCGAGGCCTGCGGCATGGCACGTATTAGTTCTAGATTGTGATTGTTGCAGTCCAGACGCATGAGGTTCAGGTCAGGGTAGAGCTTTCCCTGAAAGTGTGACGAGGGAAAGTGCGCAACATTTTTTCCATGGAGTGGCACAGAAACGAAGTTGTTTCCTGATCCTGCATATGTTTGCATACCAGCGTTGTGGAGGGCAATCCGAATCTTGCTTGCTAGTTCGCCCAGACGTCCTGCGTGCGCAGATAGGATTTGGATTCCTGCTTCCGAGAACGCGCACTCAGCTACCGCCGATTGGAAGAGATCCCAACGGAATTTCTCAACTTCCTTTTGACTCTTTAGCTTGTTCGGATCCCCCACAATCCCTCCCAGCCTAGCGGCGGGTATACCTACAGCTTTTGACAGTGAGAAGACGACCAACAGGCCGTGATGTTGTGCTTGCCGGCATAGATCGACAAACGTCTCGGTGTAAATAGACAAGTAGGTAGCATCAATAACGACGTCAAAGCGAACCGATAAAGCGGTCAGACTCTCACTGGTCATCAAATTTTCGTTCTCCACAGGGTTACCAGGCCAGCATATGATCAGAAGAGGACGCCCTTGTATGCCTTCAACTGATGAAAGCAACTCCCCTGCCGTGGCTTTGTGATCATAGATTAGAACCCGGTCTGCGTTTCTAGACCACTTACCGTAGCCGGGATAGCCGTACCGGGGGTGAACGATGGTTTGCCGAGGGATATCTGTCAGAAGAAGCTTCAGGGCCGCATCCGCGCCTACTGTCAGTTGAACATTGGCAGCTTCGGTATGGAAGACAAACGACACCCGTGGTTTCAGATTGGCTAGCGACCCGGAAGTATATTTGTTCCAAGGGCGTTCTAAAACCAGAGCCTGCACCATTTTTTTGAAATCGTAAGGTACGTCTGAAGGATGTAGCGCATAAGTTACGCCTATTGGTGGTCTGGCGAACCAATCACCGGCCAACTTGCTCAGCCCTAATCGGTAGCCGGGCCCGGCGATAAAGTACAAGTACCGAGAAGGAAAAGGCTACGCGAGCCAGCAGCAGTACGGCCCAGACTGCTTCTGCGCTGGAGTATCCGGTAAAGCCAATAATCAAAAGCGCCGGAATAGTAAATAATAAGCTAATAAAATAAAGGGGTTTCATCGCGAAATCGGGGCGAACCATTATCTTCATTGAGGCGAAGAGGAATCCGGAAATGGGTTCCAAGGCGAGTTGAGCGATGATTAGGGCTATCAGTAGCGCGCTTACCCCAGGAGGGAATACGTCGAGCTGGTAAAGAACGACGAGAATCATTGCGCCAGCGGTTAATAGTAGGGTCACAATACCTAACATTCGTGGCATTGATGTCGGTTTCGAATCTCCGCTGGTGAGGTTCAGCCTGCCGGCCACCATCCCAAATTGCTTGAGCGGCAGAACAAGAGTTCTCATGAAAGCTATGACGGCTAGAACCGCTGCCCCTATACCTGCATCCTGCCATGACGCGACGAGCCCCGCGATGAAAAAGACAAACATGAGGATCAACCCATCGAGGGTCGCCCGAGCGACTCCCGGTAGTTTTTTGAAGGTCGCGGGCGCGTTTGCCAAGAAGGTTTGGATCGCTGCGTTCCAAAGACCGTCCGTTGTAGACCCCCACACAGACCTAACCGACCGAGTTCTCAAATAGAGCGCACATAGGTCGAATGAAAAGTTTAGGAAGGCGATAAGTGGTAGAGCTTGCCACGGTGATTCAATAGTTTGGGTTATCGTGAAGGCGCCTACCACGGATGCGAGGGAAGTGACTGCCGTTATCCGAAAGCCGTGCGAATCGGCGTTTTTCGCCTGTAGGAGTCCTGTCTGCCAGGCCGTGAAGACGTAGGTCACCAAACTTAAAATTGAGATGTACCAATAGGAAAGAAACTGGACATGGTCAATTTCGTGTAGGACGAGGGGGATGAGCGCCCCTAGGACGATCGCAACCGTAACGACCACTGAAGCTCCCGCAAAGGCGAGCGAGCCTGTGTCGACCGCGACAGCGCGAGCGGATTCAGGGCTTTTCGACCTTTTCACTCTGAACACCGTCGTGATTGATAGACCAACGACGGACACCAGAGTGATACCCAAAAGCTGAACAGACACGCCAAGAGTAACAGCGGCGGCGGAGCCATAAGCCGCTTGTACCAAGACGAGTAGTACGAAGGCTCGCAGGCCGGGGATGAGCGTTGTAGCTGCCGCGAGGGATCCTAATGTGAGGAATTTCTTCATCGAGTTGGGGAACCGTCTATCTGGATCGCTGTCTCGCTAGTGAGGCCAAGTTCGTTGATCTGCTCAAGAGTCATCCCCATCTTTTCGCGAAGGAAGATGACCACATTCCAACAAGCCGCCGATTCCTCCGTGAAGGGGCCAAAATTCTGTACATAGTCAGGAACCCACTGAACCCATTCCTCCACGAACTGATCGTCGCCGACCCGTTCGTTGTATTCCTGCGGCGTAATCGACTCGTGGTGGAGGAATCTTTGTCCCGGCAAGTTGGCGCATAGCCGCGCATAACTTGCGGTCTGCAGGATTAGTTCGTGCCAGACGACATCGACATCTGGTGTGATCGGTAGACGTCTACCCCTTGTCATGGAAGTTATCGCTAGAAACCTCAACGTTTCTCGGATTTGAAGGTCAAGAAGTTCTTCGGATCTCCCTTCAATCCGCGACTTCACCATGTCCCTATAGGCATCGGTAATAATTTTGCAATCCCCCTTGCAGAGCTGGTGCTAGCCAGCATTTCGCCGACTAGCACCAGCTTATTTATTGATTACGAAACCAAACTAGTTGATCTCAACTTCTGCGCAACAGTCCAACGCTACTTCGCGCAGCGCTGCCAACTTCTCTTCTTTGATTTTGGAAATGAGACTCTGCATTATTATTCCCCCTTCTTGTAGTAATTGCTTATTCAGCCTCAACGAGCTTGCACAGCTTTGTCAAGGGAGATCTTTGTATTAGTCAGAAATGGGGTCGAACCATTGACAGATAGAAGTCATGCATAGATAATTCTCCACATTACGCCCTCTAACCGGTCAAGGTTCCGGGATTTTAGCTTTCAAACCTTCTTCGTCAGGCCGGATCAAGTGTTTCCGTCCGGCGCATGTTCCAAAGGTCGTCAATCGGGAGAGTGGTGGCTGATATCTCTATTCGCTTAGGTTCGTTGGCCTTATCTGCGGCCGCGGTTCGTGTTGAAGCAGGTGACATCGGTTCGGAGCCCTTTGGTGCTCGAAGCGACGGACCATCGACGAGAGTGACGGTATGGGCGTATTGTCGACGCATGGTCGCTCCTTCTGAAGTTGGTAGCTGATGGCGCTGGTGGCGTTGCCCGGTGGTGGCGCCATGGATCCGGAGTGCTGGAGTGTGCAGGCGGCCGAGGACTTTGAGCAGGAGATCGTCGATCAGTACGCGCTGGCGATGGCGGCGGCTGGTCTGAGTGACTCGCATATCCGCAATACCCGGGCGACGATCATCGAATTTGCCCGGTCGGTGACCGGCGCACTGTGGGTGGCGACTTGCCAGGACGCTGACCGGTTTTTGGCAGAACAGAGGCGGCTGGGACGCAGTGTGAGCACCAGAGCCGGTAAGGCAGGGACACTGGCGTTGTTTTATGAGTTCATGATCAGCCGTTACCAGGGTCGAATCCATCGGGTGACCGGGGTGCTGGTCGGCCAGCCCATCGATGAGTTCAACCGCCAGTCCGGGGCATCGCTTGGCAAGGTCCGGGTGCCGCCGTCCGATGCGGAGATCGAAATGTTCTTTACTTGTTGGCGGCACTCGATCCCGCAGGCCCGCAAGTATCTGCCCGCCGCGCGCGACTACTTCGCTGCCTCGCTGTGGCGTCGGCTGGGGCTGCGGATCAATGAGACGGTGATGCTTGACATTCGTGACTGGCGTCCGGACTTGGGTGGGTTCGGCAAACTCCACGTGCGGTTCGGCAAGGGAGCACACGGCCGTGGCCCCAAGCCGCGGCTGGTGCCCGCGATCAACGGTGCGGCCGAGCTGATCGATTGGTGGTTGGGCGAGGTTCGGCACCAGTATGGCGAGGACTGGGCTGACCCCGACGCACCTTTGCTTCCGTCGGAGCGGTTCGACCGCGAGCTGGGACGGTGCGGCCGGGTGGGTGAGAACGCGCTGCGGCGCACTCTGGGGTTGCAGGTCGATCAGTGGTTGCCGGCATGGTCGGGACGGATGACTCCTCACGTCCTGAGACATTATTGCGCTTCCTCGCTGTACGGGGCCGGGATGGATATCAAGGCCCTTCAGGAGCTGTTGGGGCATCAGTGGCTCGCGACTACATCGGGCTACATTCATGTGCGCAGCGAGTACGTCGAGCAAGCCTGGAAGAACGCCAATGAGCGGGTCGAGTCCCGCTTCGCAACCACACATAAGGAAGGATGAAACCGTGCAGTGGAACCTGCGGATGAGAGCCGCTGAACGCGGGGTCTGGAAGTCAGCGCAGATGCGCCGGATGATCGCCGATGCCGGGCTGGAGATCAGCGCCGGGAAGATGTCCTCGTGGTGGGCCGGGACACCGCCGACGATGAGACTCGAAGATCTCGACGTGCTCTGCTCGGTGCTGGAATGCACGCCCTCGGACCTGATGAGCCCTGAACCGGAGAAGGTCGCTGCACGTCGTTCACGCGGGGCCGAGACCGTCAACGGCGATGACCGGCGCAGTGATGCCAGCGATGGCGGGGTATCGCCGGTAGTGGCGCCGAGATTCGGCAAGCCGCGATCCGAGCCGCCCCTATAGGTCGAACTGTCGTGAGTCCACCAGCCCCGGGTCCGGCGGCGCCGCTGCGGCCGCCGGCGATGTGCACCCGCTGCCAGGTCAACCGGGTCGCGTGGGCCTACCCGCGGGTGGACTACTGCTATGACTGCATTCCAGGTGGGCCGTTCATCGCCCCGCCATGTTCGAAGTGCGGCAACAGTGAGGGCTACTTCAGCCAGGGCATGTGCGCCGGCTGCCATCCCGGCAGCCCGCAATACCCGGGCTCGTGCAAGGGCTGCCTGGCGTGGGGTGTCTACCGCCGCTACAACTGGACGTGCTGGCCGTGTCGTTGGTGGCGCACCCACTACCCGGAAGGAGTCTGCGACTTCTGCGCCCGCACTGCCCGTCTCGGAGATCAGCGAGCCTGCCGACTGTGTCTGGAACAGGCCCGAATGCTCCAACAGCCCGGACGCGCCCTCGACTTGGCCGGAGCGACCAAAGGTGGCCAACAGCTCTTCTTCGCCAACATGAGCTTCCAACGCCGCCGGGCTCCACGGTTGACCCCAGAGCAGCGCGCACCCTGGAACCGCCGGGATAAGAACAACCTGCCCTTCCAGCATGGCACCGGGTTCACCGCTGAGGCCGGGGTGCAGTCGACGTTGTTCGACATGGCACCCGATCCGAAAGTCATCGCAGCGCGTGTCCGCCTCGAAGACAGCGACCTGACCCGCTACTGTGCCGCCATCGTCCGCGAACACGCAGAGAGAGCCGGGTGGAGCAAGCGGCAACGCAACGACGTGATCCGTTCGTTGCGGTTGCTGCAGATTCTGCGGCCCACCCCAACCGCGAAGATTCGCGCCACCGACGTCCTGCAACTGCGCCAATACTCCGGCAACGTCATCTCCACAATCGACGTTCTGGCCGCGGCCGGCCTGCTCATCGAGGACCGACCAACCAGGCTCGAACGCTACTTCGCTGCCAAGACCAGCACCCTGCCACCGGTCATGAAGGACCAACTCGAGGTGTGGCTGCAAGCCTTGACCGAGGGCGCCCGCCAGGCACCCCGGCAGATCCCGCGCGACTCCCAGACCATCACGGTGCACATCCTGGGGTGGCTTGTGAAAAAGTGAAATAACCAACGCTAAGGCGCTTCAGGCCCGCTGGTGCCTCATCATCATGTGAATCGGGCCTATGCGTATAGCCCGGCTCAGGTCATCACGGGGCATCGCGAGGGCTCCAGCAGTTCTGCCCGTGGTGGAGAGGGCTGGGCAGGAAGTTCCCTGGCGAAGAGCCCACCGATGTGACTGCTAGCGGAATTTGGCGGTTAAGTTGCGGCTTTGACTGGCGGTTTTGTATTGGGTGGTTCTTCCTCAGGAGCCCAGGAGGTTGCTGCTCTTTGGCTTTGCAGCGCGATGTGCTCGAAGGAATGGGCGAGTTCGGGCGGGGTGATGATGGTTTGTTCTGCTTTGGTCAGTAGGAGCCAACGGGCTATTGAGTCGTAGGTGTCTGCTCCGGCTTCCACGATGCAGGTATCCGCGGATTCTTCGGTGACGGTTCCCCAGGCGGGGGATATCCAGTGTTGTATCTCTGCTTTTGCCGCGTAGACGCGGACGGTCGCGGTGACCTGTTGCCATCCTTTGGCTATTGCCTGGCTCACGTATTCGTCGAGGTCGGTAGCCGGCGGCTGGCGGGCTTGGGCGCTATGGGGTGAGAGTTTTGCGTCGGTGATGCGGTCTGCCCGGAACACGGCCCAGTCTTGATCGTCGGTGCAGTAGGCGAGGAGGTACCAGCGGCCCATGGCGCGCACCAGGTGCAGGGGTTCCAAGACGCGTGACCGGCTTTTCCCGGAGTAGTGCCGGTAGGTGCAATTGAGTTGTCGTCCATCCCGGCAGCACCGGCTTAGCAGCAGGAGCGTCGTGACGTCGGTGTCCGGTGTGTCGACGCCGATCGGGCTGCCGAGATCGATCGTAGTGGTGTGGCTCGCCAGTGCCTTGGTTGCTGCCTGCACCCGTGACGGCATGACTCTTTGAAGCTTTTCCAGGGCCGTGCGGGCGTGGGCCGAGGTCCCTGCCGTCGTCGCGTAGTCCTCCAAAGCGAGGAGGACAGCGGCTGCTTCCTTGGCCTCGAACATGATCGGCGGAAGGACAGCCCCGTTCTGGAGGGTGTAACCGCCGCCGTGTCCTTTTCTGGTCGTCACCGGGTAGCCGAGGCTCCGGAGCCTGGAGATGTCGCGGGTGATTGTTCGGGCCGTGACCCCCAGCTCTTCAGCCAACGAGTTGGAGCTCCATTCCTGTTGGCGCTGGAGCAGCGACAAGAGTTTCAGCAGACGTTCGGACGTGTCCCACATGGTTCATATCCTGCCCTGCTTACCGGACAAGACCTGTCCGGTAGCGCTCCTACGCTGAGGTTTATCCGGTAATAGACCGGCATTCACCTAGTGCAGAGGTTGTCCTCATGACTCCGTCCCAGCCCGCCGCCGTCCGCGAAGCGGTCCTTTCCCAGCACCGTGACGGGCCAGGAATGCTTCCCTCGGCCTGCATCACCATCCGCGAACTCGAACGGCCAGTGTTATCGGCCGGGTATGTCCGGGTCCGGAACGACTTTATGCAATTGACCGCCGTGATGGCGGACCTGATGAGCGCTCATCCTGGTCTGCCCATGCCCTCCTACCCGGTAGGTGATGGCGAGCTCAAGCGGTCGTTGCAACACCTCTATTGATGTGAGGTGCTGCGTATGTTGTCGAAGAAGGAACGGATCGAGAAAGAGGCGCGGTTCTGGGTGTTGATGGCGCAGGGCTCCACGTTGACGGCGGCGTGTGATGCTGTGGGTGTGAATCGACAAACTGGACGACGTTGGCGGCAAGCAACCGGTGGGCGGATCCCGCGTGCCAAGCCGGAGCCGTCGGGTCGGTACCTCTGCCTAGAGGATCGGCTGCGGATTGCCGATCTGCATCTGGCCGGGACCGGTGTGCGGGGGATCGCCCGAGAGGTGGGACGGTCGGCTTCGACGGTCAGCCGTGAGCTGCACCGCAACGGCCCTGAACCGGGTCCGCGGGGGCGGCGGAAGTACGCTCCGTATGCTGCCCAGAAACGGGCCGAGCTGCGCGGACGCCGGCCCAAGACCAGTAAGTTTGATGACTTGGAACTGGCATCCTTAGTACAGGCCAAGTTGTGCGTGAAGTGGAGCCCCGAGCAGATCAGCGACCACCTCGCCGCGGCGTTCCCAGACCGGACGGAGATGCAGGTGTGTCCCGAAACGATCTACCAGGCACTGTATGTCCAGGGCCGCGGTCATTTACGCGCTGACCTGCACCAACACCTGCGCACCGGCCGTGCGATGAGGCGTCCCAGACGCTCCACCGCTGCTAAGAGTTCGGGGAAGATCCCAGACATGATCCTGATCAGCGAACGGCCCCCCGAGGTCGCAGACCGCGCCGTCCCTGGCCACTGGGAAGGGGATCTGGTGCTGGGCTCAAATTGCCGCTCGGCCATCGCCACCCTCGTGGAGCGCCAGACCCGGTTCACGATCCTCATCCACCTGCCCGAGGACCACGGCGCCATCGCGGTCCGTGACGGTCTCCTGGCGGCCATCAAGACCCTCCCAGCACACCTGGCTAAGTCGCTGACCTGGGATCAGGGCACCGAACTGGCCCAACACCGCCAGATCACCATGGCCACGAAAATGGCCATCTACTTCTGCGACCCTCATTCACCGTGGCAGCGGGGCTCCAATGAGAATACGAACGGGTTGCTGGAGTGGTCCCCGAAAGCTGGACTCCTAATTAAATGTTATGCGTTTGCGGGGTTTTGGGCGAGGTATTCGTCGGGGCTGA
>NZ_BAAAIJ010000054.1:0-13194 GCF_039526005.1 Arthrobacter flavus
GATTCGTGAATTTCCTCCTGTGTCCATTCTCGGACACGAAACTCACACAAACACTGGACTTCTACACGGGGACCCAACCAAAACCATCTATGTTGACGAGGCGAACGGCCTGGTTGAATTCTGTGCGCACGAAGTTGGCGTTGATGGCACTGAGACTGTCGGATGTGACACCCTCCGCTTCCGTTCAGAAGAGCACTTGCGCACCATGCTCAGCGAGGCAGGGCTGGTCGTCGATGAGGTCTTCGGCGGATTCGAGGGCGAGCCAACCGGGCAGGGCATCGGCAGCCTGGTCATTACCGCCCACAAACCTTAGCGCCCCAAGTCGGTGGCCCTTCAAATTGACCACAACCGGACCGTACAAGCGGCAAAGGGCTGCTCACCGTCGTGCATGACCGGAAGCGGGACCCTGAGTGGAGCAGGGCCGCTGACCGGTAACGATGGTCGGCGTGACATCGAGGTTCAGGTGATCCGGGCGGCGTGACACGCCGCATTGTCTGTCTCGTTTTCTGTGCCCGTTTGAGATGAGTAGGGACCTACGTTTGTGCAACTACCGCCGGCCGATGGGCCACTTGGAATTTGCTGATCTAGGAGTGCGTGGCGATCCAGGCCCAGCTTTCCGCGCGGTTTGGCACGGCTGGGTGTTGGGCGGGGCGGTCGAGGTGTCCACCATCGTTGTGACTAGCTCACCCACAATAAGTAATGGATGCTGATTCGTAGTCCGTCATGCTCTGGAAGAATGTGGTGGGTGCAAGATTCCAAGAGCTTCGAGCTTCACGCGTGGGTAGATGAGAGCATGCGACCCACGAGGGACGACGAGCGCATGTATCTGCTCGGCGCCGTCGTGGCTGATCCGTCGTGCTGTCAACGAGCAAGGGACGAATTGCGGGGTGTGCTGCCTAGAGGTGCCCGGAAGCTGCACTGGACTGACATGGGAGATCGCGAGAAAAGGCGCGTCACTGGGCTCATTGCTGATTTGGATATGGCGCACCTGATAGTTGTGGGGACACCACTGAATTACCGGAAGCAAGAGCACGCTCGCGCGAAATGCATGGAACGACTGCTTTGGGAACTGGGGCAGCTGGAAGTCAATAAAGTGTTCCTGGAACAACGCACTCAGTCCCTAAACAAGCGAGATATGGCCCTTATCGAGCATTTACGCGGTAGCAGGTCAATTCCACCAAGACTCCGCGTATACATCGAGCAGCCGTCCACAGAGCCGATGTTGTGGATTCCAGATCAAGTGCTGGGAGCGCTGGGAGACGCAGAGTCCAAGAACAATAGATGGATGGAGCTGTACAACGGTGTTGTGGAACGCATCGACATAGTGATCTAGACAGCGCGAAGGCCAGGTCCCGCTAATCACGGGGATCCTGGCCCTTACTTCTCGACTCTCCCAGCAGGAGAGGAGCTACATCCATTAAACATGGGCGGTAGGTATTCTGTCTACCTGTTGTGACAATTTTACCGGTGATCCTGCTCATGAGCATGAACTGGGGTTTAGATCAGCCACAGGGTCCAAGGGGCCAGCTCGACGTAACAGGGTGTTATCGGCGTTTCTGCTCTGAGTAGTACGTCAACCGATCAGCGTGACGGCGGGAGTGCCCTCCCTGCCCAGGGTCCTGACAGTTGTTTCCATGGGCTGGAGCAGTCTCAGTTGGTCAACCTGCGCCGACCAACCCGGTCTGCGTGTGGTGCTTCTCATCGCCGGCAAGGTCGAGGTATTAGTCGCTCGCGGTTTTTAAGGTGACTGGAGCAGGCGGCCACGTGGAGCCGTCCATCAACGTGCGATCTCCTAGAGCTTGATCTAGCTGCAGGGTGCGCTCGACCCACGGGTTACCGGGACAGTCGGCGCCACCCTGGATCTGTTGGGACGTCCAGTAGACCGTGACCTCGTCCTCGGTCTCAACAACGACGGGTTCGGTCGCCAGGAAGGGGGCAGGGTCCCTAGCACCCGTACAGTCCACCTCAGAGATCCGCAGATTCAGGGTCGTACTCTCCGAGGTCGAGGTGTCGGGCGAGAGAGCTATCTCCGCCCACGTATTTCCCTTGGTCAAGGCTGGTCGGGCACCGCAATTAGATTGCCAGCTTGTGGCACGCAACTGGGCGTCCTGACGTCCCAGGACCACGTACCAATCAGTCTCGAGGGAGAAGCCAGTCGAATTGCTTGGGGCAATCAGGAGGCCGAGGGCCTTCTCGTCGGTAGCGTCGTCCAGCCACAGTACGGCCCGATTCACCTCTTCGACGTCGGCTTGCTGCAAGGGCATTGGGGCGTCGATACCACCCGTTTTTTTCAGGTCGGCCAAAGCAGCGACAATCGCCTCGGATTCCTTGGGATCGACCTGGATCCCCCCGCTGGCAACCGTGTCAGCAGGGAAGGGCGAGCCGTCGCTGCAGGTAACCATCACGCCGCCGTCGGGCGCTTGCCACGGCTGCACGCCAGGGGTGCTTTGCGTAGTTGGCGTCGCGTCTGAACCTCCATCTCGGGCTGCGCCTACCATGCCGCAACCAGCCAGCGGGGTGGCAAGGGCGAAGATCACCAACGTGCTGAGGGTTAGCCTGCGCATGTTATCCATCCCATTCGCCATCACGGGCGCCGTTCCGATGCTCTGAGTCTGACAGAGGTTCAGCGCGAATTCGAGGGGCTTGCATGAGGGATTCCGCCGGCCGCTCTGCGGAAAGGGTCTCGGTAAGCAACAGCTTTCTGAGACACCTGAATTGCGCTTCGATGCAAGACCTTGATCACCGGCTTGGCGGCACTGCTTCTGTCTCGGAAACTTACCTGACCGTGCACCGCCGAACAAGCTGCTCGTTCCGTCTAGTGGAGCCGTGCAACACCGCAGTGGAACCACAAGGCGTTAGCTGTTGAAGTACCTAAGGCCGACCGGCGAACCGCCATATGCACTGCCGGGGGCCGGGCGACGTAATAGAACGTTATCGGCGTTATGTGTGTGATCGACTATCTGTAGGCCGTTTCAGCCGGGAATTTGAGCCAAGTTGGTGGCTCGTTTCAGGCCAAAAGAGCGGTAAGAATCAGGCCAGTCTTTTCTTCCCGAATTTATGGTTTCGGGGGCTGGCTTGGAGATAAAGATCACCCGATGGCCGGGCCCCTTCCCTGAGTGTCAGGAACATGGGCCCGCCACCACCAGATAGGTTCCTTACGGCGCTGCCATTGCGAAGCGTATGCGCCGGAAGGGCTGGAAAGCAGATGACGGTACCCATGTCCGTACAAGAAAATATCAGAAGACTGGATTCCCAGGGAGTCCCGGACCGGGAGATCGCCCGCAGGCTGGGCGTCAGCCGGTCCTCGGTGACCAAATACGCCGATCAGGAGAACTACTCCCCGGAACCACCGGCACCGCCGGCCCGGAACGGGGCCTCGGTGCTCACCGGGGTCGAGCACATCATCGAGATGTGGCTGGGCGAGGACCAGCGCCGGAACCGCAAGCAGCGGCATACGGCCAAACGCATCTTCGACCGGCTCGTCGATGAGCATGGTTTCACTGGCACTTACTCCCCGGTGCAGCGGTTCGTGAAGAAGTGGACGGCCCGGAACCGCCAGACCGGTGAGGGGTTCACCGAGCTGGTGTGGCCCGCCGGCACCGCGCAGGTCGACTTCGGCCAGGCCGAGGGCAGCCAATTCCGATCGCGGAAGTTCGTTTCAGCGCTGCACGCCAACGGGCTGACAGGTTCGATGGGCAGAGTCGGCGCGTGCGGCGATAACGCCGCAATGGAATCATTCTTTTCGCTACTGCAGAAGAACGTGCTGAACCGCAAACGCTGGGAAACGCGCCAGGAATTGCGGCTCGCGATCATCACCTGGATCGAACGCACCTACCACCGCCGACGCCGGCAGAAAGCCCTCGGTAAACTAACCCCGATCGAGTTTGAGACAATCAACAACATGGTGCTAGCCGCCTAAGAAACTATCAACCCCACGAGTCAACCAAACCGTGGGCAGTCCCGGTCGCTCATCTTAAGGAGGCAGGCAAACATCTTGACCCCCGTAACCCTATCCATCTCGCACTCTTCTTGGACCTTGCTTGGCTATACCTACTAGCTCTAGTCCGAGTCACAGAGCATCTTCGTGGCGCCTTTTTGAGGGACCCGGACCGCGGGCTCCAAGAGTATTTGTTTGGTGGAGCGACGCAGTTGCGGGAAAAAGAGGAAACGGCAGCGTTGCTCCGCACCGTTGCGCCGACGGGTAGCCCAGATCTAGACCATTTACCTGCTTACTACAGCAACATGCGAGAACTTGTCGCGCGATTGCTGCGCCGACCTAATGAGATCCAAGAGGGCCTTCGATACGCAGAAGTAGCCTCAGCTTTGATGGCAGCAAAGAAGCGCATCCCGCTAGGTGACATTTTCGGGAGAAACTTTGATCCTGTGGCAGCGAAGCTGGTCGCGGATGTTTGTGGATTTTTGGTCGCTTCTGCAGGACTATCTCCGAGTTTCCGTGCTCAAGCACGGGCATACCTCCTAGGAGAACCGTTGCCAGGGGTGAAGCGACAGGAGAAATCGATAGTAGGTCAGGCACCTGTTTCCCCTGTGTCAAAGCAATTGCTTCGGGAGGAACAGCATGATCAATCGGAACCCAAAACTAAGGATGATGTCGGAGACGGAACGACCGACGACCGTCCACCGAAGAGTCCTAACTCTAGTACTGCACCTGGTTCCACGAAGGACGAAACGACGCTCCTAGATGAGCGTGTGATTCTTGCCGATCAGCATCAACTAGATCTTGGGATTTCCGAACCGAAACCACCGAATGGCTAGCAGAAGTCAGCCCACCTGTCCGGCGCTCATACGTCGCTTGCTCCCTCCCAGGATTGATCCGCCCTTGCACTTACAGCGTTGAGCACCGTCGACTAGGCCGATGAGTTGCGAGCGAGGAACCCCTATTGTGCGACGAACCAGGGTTACTTGATGTAGAGGTTTTTAGCTCCATTGCTCAGGCTAGAACCGCCGTACTAAAACCGCCGAGACCGAAGGTGAATACAAGACTGGTCCACGACGGCCCAGAGCGTGAACTGCAACGCCTCGTCACCGAGTTCAACGACGGCGCACCATTCGAAGAACACGAAGGAGAATTCAGGCAAGGGCGCGACCTGCCCTATTCCACTCCTGAACACATGCCTTGAATTACTTGTACTCATGAAGGACTTTGAGGGGTTCCATCCCTCGGGGGCCCTGGAACATACTGGAACATGATCGGAAAATGGCAAGCCACAGTGTTCGACTGTCCAGACACTGATCGTCTGGCGTCCTTCTATGAGGACATTCTGGGGATGATCAGGGTGCAGCACGACGACGACGGCTGGATCTCCATCGGAGACGCACCGGATCGGCCAGCACTCGGCTTCCAGCGGGTTGCTGACTATACGCCGCCCCGCTGGCCGAGCCAGGACCTACCCCAGCAGGTGCACCTCGATGTCAGGGTTGATGACCTGGACATCGCCGAGGCAAAAGTGCTGGCACTGGGAGCCGTCAGCATGAACTCGGGCTCCAAAGCTCACCGGGTGTATCTGGACCCGGCCGGCCACCCGTTCTGCCTCGTCAGCTGGTAGAACCGCCCCGTTAAGAATGACCGTTTTCGTGTCTTACCCCACGGATTTCCCCAAGGTGATAGAGCAATTCGCTACCGCTCAGCCACAGGCTTTTTCTGCTGACTGGGGGAGTGTACGCGCCTGCTCCACAGCCCTACCAGCTGCGCCGACAACCTTGGGCCCCCACTCCGCCACATGACCGAAGAGCCCCACACCCCCGCAAGCCTGTGACCTGAGGAAACACCTCAAAGTGCCCTCAACCTGCAACTCAGGCCCAATGTCTCAGATCAGCAACAATTATCATTATCGAATCTTTGTGCCTACCCATCACGCTTTACATATGGCAGCCTGAGTTTGTTCAACCGAATATACAATAGCCTCAACACCTAGGGGAAGGTGAATGAAAGCGATGAATGAATTTAATGGACGGTTTCGAACCAAAATGAAAAGCAGGGGCCGAAATAATAACAAGCTCCTATCGTCGCTCATAATGAGCGGCGTACTGGTCTTATCCCTCTTTGGGATGGCTGCTCCCGCAAATGCATCCAATGCGCCAACCGAAACAGCGCAATCTTCGTCTACCGAAGTATTGGACTCAAAGTGGGAGGCTGAGTTTCGCGCTACCCTTGTAAACCTCGGGTATGACAAACCTACCCAAGACGAAATTATTAGCGATGCGAAAATCATAGGCGCATCTGAGCCCGCGCCTACACTCGGCAAGCAAAGTTCCACTGGCGGAGTCTCTACCCTTGCGGCAGCTAATGCATGCAGCTATTCACCTGAAAGCTACCTGTTCGGACTCGTGAGCTTCACGGCCACCTGCCAGCAGCATGATATTTGTTACGGGCCCAATTCGTTCACGGACCGGTACGCTTGTGATCAGGCCTTCCTAGCAGAGTTGATCAACGATTGTTACAGCGTCCTAGGTACGACGGGGACAGTGTCAAATGGTTGCGTATCACAAGCGGGAGTCTATTATGGGGCAGTTCGCGCTTTCGGGAGCAGTTCTTATGATGGCAGGGGAGCTAATAACTAGATGCCCGCCTCCGAAAGAAAACTCTGGCGTCGCCTCCTAAGGGCCCAGTACTCCTGAACGTGTCATGAGGTGCCAGTGAGTTTGTGTTGCGTCGTGGTTGGGGTGGCTGCCCGTGTTTGTTGGTGCCGATACAGGGTGGCCCGGGACCAGCCGACCAGCTGGGCGGCTTGGTGCGCTGTTTTTCCTTCGGAACGGGCCGTGGCGACGATCTGGAGCTTTTCGGCGGTCAGGGCACGGTCGGTCACTGGGCGGCCGAAGATGGTCCCCGCGGCGCGGGCGGCGGCGATGCCGGCGTTGACGCGTTCGGTGATGAGTTCGCGTTCGTACTCGGCCAAGGTGGCGAGCATGTTCAGCATCAGGCGTCCCGTGGCTGTTTCAGGGTCAATGCCGTCGGCGATCGAGCGGACCTTGATCCCCTTGTCCCGGAGCCCGTTGACGGTGCCCAGGACATCGAGCAGAGACCGGCCGAGCCGGTCGATGCGCCACACCACGATCGTGTCCCCGCTTTGGGCGTAGCCCATGAGCTTTTGCATGCCGGGGCGGCTTTTAGCTTCCTTGCTTCCGGAGGTCACATCGGAGTAGATATCCCGGGCCAGGACACCCGCAGCGGTGAGCGCGTCGCGTTGGAGCCGGTCGTCCTGGCCGGCGGTGCTGATCCGGGTGTATCCGAGAAGTGCCATGACCGTAGTCTGCCCCATAAACCCCTAAAGACGTGTCTGAGACACGTCGTGCTATGAGACGACTTGTCGAGACATGGCTGTTCCGTGCCACGGTGCGAAATTTTCCTGTTCTCCTGGGGTCGGATCGGGTGTCTTGAAAATCTAAAGATTTCCAAGACGTTCCTCCCCGGGGTCGGGAGTGAATAGTTTCTCGAGGTTGGTGTTGACGGCGGCAAGATCGAAGTATCCGGGGTCGAAGTTTTCTTCGCCACCGGATCGTTGGGCGGTCCCTTGCGCCCATTCGTGGAGCCATTGGGCGTGTTCCCGCTCGGTTTCCTCGACTGTGTCGAGATTGGCCAAGGTCGTGAGGAGGTGTTCGTAGCCGCCGATGCCGCCGGAGTCTTCGAGCGGGCAACGCCGTTTACCCCGGATCACCCTGGCATGAGCATCACTACTGTTTTTCTTGACGGTTTCGACCCAATCGATGCGGTGGGTCCAGCCGTCTCCGAAGTCGTATTCGTAGAACAAGGGGGTGGAGCCTTCATTGAGGACTTTCCCTACCCGGACGGTTTCTTCCGGGTCGTACCAGCCGTCATCGTCCTCAGCCCGAACGTAGACCGGGGCCCAGGACCTGGTCGTGGAGGGCCGGCGTCCCGGCGTGTTCGGGTTGTGCTCGGTGAAGGAATGCAGGTGGGAATCTTCCCACCCCATCATCACCTGCAGGACGTCGTGGAATTCGTCCAGGTAGAGACTGGAATCGACCTCGAAGGACCGCCAGATCTTCGGGTCCGACCCGAGCAGGGTGATTTTGGCCCGGATCAGTTTCCCTTTGCTCCGGGGATTTACCCGCGCCGGGGCGGGGAGGGATTCATTCATGCCAGGACCTTCTCTTTCCTTGATGGTGCGGGCTCTGGTGTGCTGACCGAATACTGCTGCCGGCCCAGGCCCAGGCGGGTGTTCATATCGAGGGTGAAACGGCCGTAGGGGTTGATGTGGGCCCAGAACAGCGGGGTCAACCCGCGCCAGTCCTCAGCGGTGAGCATGTCATGGAAGGCCGGATCCTCGAGGACTTCCTGCAGCATCAGCGTGTTGATCAGCACGAGCGATGACTGGAGGAGGTGGAGTGCGAGCATGGAGACTTCGGTGGTTTCTTTGTCCGGGCCGGTCAGGTCCCGGTTCTTGCCGTAGAAGACGACGTCGTTGCCGCTGTTCCAGTTCTCCACCACCTGCAACCCGGAATTAATCTCGCGCCGGAGGTCTTCGTTGGCGAGGTAGTCGGCGGCGAAGATCGTGCGCACGGCCCGGCCGAGTTCCTCCAGAGCCTGGTATGTAGGATGCTTCGGGCCGCCGCGGGTGAAGCGGCGCAGAATCGTCTCCGATTCGGCAGTGCCGAGCTTGAGCGCGGTGGCGTATTTGATCATCTGATCGTATTGCTGGGCGATGATCTCCCAGTTGATCGGGCGGGACAGCACCGGGGTGATCTCGCCGTAGGCTTCTTCGTTGCCTGCCCGGTAGAGGCGGATCGAGCCGATGTTCTTCAACCTCGGCAACAGCTTGAAGCCCAGGAGCTCGGTGAAGGCGAACCCGACAATCGAGGCACCGTGGGTATCGACGTAGTTCGCCTCGATCTCGGCAGTGGTGTCGTGGCGAAGGACTCCTTCGATCATTGCCGCGACCTCCGAGGAGGAGCAGTTCTTCAGCTGGGAGTAGATACAGGTGGATTTCTCTTCGACGTGCCAGTAGATCATGACCCCGGGGCCGCCGTACCGGTTGTGCCATTCGGTCATCAGGTTCGATTCCCAGGACCCGAACTTCTTCGAATCCGACGCACACGCGTTGCCTGTACCCCACCAGGCCGGGTTCCGGGCCTCAAAGGTGGCGTTGACGACTTTCACGATTGCCTGGCGGAGGCTGTCTTTGGTGATGAACGTCCGGCGCACATGCCGCAGCTCACGCTCGGTCTCGGTATGGCCGCCGGCGCTGGCGATCGCTTTGATCCCCATATTCGTCCCCAACCCGAACAAACACATGAGCAGCCGCCGACGGAGCGTGTCCTGGTCGAGGTTTTGCCGTGAAGAGATAAAAGTAAACTCTTCCGTGCACCCGGTCAGGAAGTCGGCCTCCTTGAAAACTTCCAGCAAATCCAGTGTTCCCCGACGACGGATGAGTTCGTCTTTGAGTTTACCCAGGTTCGCCGGTTCAACCTGTTTTTCCAGCTTCGGCACCATGATCCACGGGGCACCCTTGCGTTTGGTGATCTTGACCCGGCCTGCCGTATCACCAAGAAGCGCATTGTCCAGACTCTCCAGCGCCCGGGTCATCCGGGATTGCAGATCGTGAATGAAAGCTGACGGGTCCAACGGCTGACGGAGCGCCTCGTAGTGCAGCTCCCGGGATGCGTCGAAATCTTTCGGTAGATCCTCTTCCGGATCGCGCCATTTCCTGGCCCCCGTGACGAAGACTTCCCGCCGGCGTAGAGCATCGCGCAACGAAACCAGCAGGCACAGCTCGTACGGGATCCGCTCCACCCGCCCGTTCTCGTCAGTGACGGCGCCAGCCCAAGCCTTCGGCACCACACCAACCAAGGGGATCTGTTCATCAATGCTGAAGTACTGGGCTTTGCTCCTCACTTCGGCATACTGTTTCAGCAGTGCGATGGCGGCCATGATGGGCCGGAACGCCGTGTTGTGGCAGCGGAACTGCAGCACGGACAACAACGCCGGGAGCATCCGTCGGTAGTGGTTCGAATACGACCCCCGCAACACGGTCCGGACCTTGCCCTGGAACACGCTCTCGTTGGCTTTCGCTTCCTTCACGAGCTGCTGCAAGGTCTTCTCGCTCACCACAGGAAAGAGCGCGTCCCGGACTGTCTCATCAGGGTGTTCGACCGCTGTTGCGGCCAGCCGGAAGAGCAGCTCTGTCTTGCCCCTCACCCGTTGGAGATCGTCAGTGAGTTCCTTCTCGACCTTCTTCACCGCACTGGTATTGATCTTCAACACCAAAACAAGCAGCAGATCGACCAGGCTGTCCGTGATCTCCACTGTTCGTTGATGACACAACGCCGCGAGCAGCGTCAATCGCACCGGCCTGGGTGTGTCCCAGAAATCAGACGGATACATCCTGGCCGCCCTGGCGCGCCACGCGTTCACGACCTTCTCCGACACCCCGGCAAACAAATCCGGCGGCAAATCCAATGCTTGCGCGGCGGAGAGCTTCTCCACCTCCGACAGCAAGGACTCCAGACCGGCAGGGCCAGGATCGGCTTTCAACGCCGCCAGAAACGACCCAGCAGTGCCATCCGCAACCACTGCTTCCAACCGGGCCGCACCCGCCGGGCCAAGACGAGCAACGACGCCGGCGCAGAACTCCTGGTCAAAAGCAGACCTTGCCGCACCAACGATCCGTGAAATTCGGGCAGGAGGTTCAATCTTCAGTTGTCGACAACGGACCGCTAAAGCCTCCGCCAGCGCGCCATCACGTACCTCCCTTGGGCATACGTCCTGCGCCAGCCAGTTTGCCAAGACGGCCTCATCAGCGAGTGAAAACTCCCTGAACCCAAAAGCTTCGCGAATCTGTACACGATGGCGTTTCGACGTTCTGCCTGAAAAGTCATAAGCATCGAGTGCAGAAGCGGTCGTACAAAGCTGGTCAGCAACGTAGGACACCGAGCCAGCAGGAAAATCAGCTGCATCACGGGCGAAACGCGCCTCCAGCTCGAAGAACTTCAACAACATGACGAACCCGAGACCCTGCGCACCGGTCTTCTGCCCCAACAACCGTCGATCTACCTCTACAAGAGTCCAATCCGCCAACAGCTCATCAGAAAACCCACCGTCCATGCACTCACACTACCGACTGGCACCTTATGACACGTTCAGGAGTACTGGGCCCTAAGGGGTCAAGCTATAAATCACTAGCGGACCGCGTTAGGCTTCAATACCGACCACGCTTTATGGAAGCGAGACGATATGACCACGAAAAGTTTGAAGGTCCTGCACCTTCTCTGCAGTTCCCTACTAGTGATCGGCTTCCTTGGAATCGGTATCGGAAGTTGGGCTCTCATGAATGACTCCGGCGAGGGCGGTGCAAACATCGGCGCCGGCATCCTCATGCTTTTTGGGTACGCAACTGGAGCGCTGGGCTTGGTGTTCGGCGCCGCCGCACTAATCACCTACGGGGTTATGCGTCGTCAGCGACAGCTCCACATCTAACGCACGTTCGGGATGCTTCTTTTGCACCACTGGAAATAGGTGGCGGTTCAGAGTTACGACTCTGGGCCGCCACCGTCGTTAACAGCTTCCGTCACAGTTCTGAGCGGCAAGATCCGCGTAGTCGCTGCCCTGGCCCACGCAGTAACGCAAGCATTGCAATGATTGCTTTACTTGCATTCACGGTGCTGACGGCCGCTCCCTCTGTTGGCTGGCCGTTAGGCTGTCTCGTCACGAGGGTTCTCCAGGGCTTTAGAGTACTTCGCTGCCGCTCAGGCACAGGCTTTTTCTGCTGAGGGGGAGTGTATGTGCCTGCTCCACAGCCTCTACCGGCTGCGCCAGCCCCTCCAGTACAGGACGCCACTACCCGCCGCAGTCTCAAGACATGTTGTTCCTCGTGTGTGATCCCGTGGTGAAGTAAATCTGCGTCACCGATTCAACCAAAGCTGCTCTGCGCTTCGCTGCGGCCTATCCTGCCGCCGGCTCCTTCGTCGCCACCGGCAGGAACTTTTCTTTTTGCTGCTGTCCTTATGTTGTTGAGTAGGTAGTTACCGGGGCAGTTGTAGTGTCTTGGCTACCCAGGGGTGATGGGTATGGCTTTTGCTGCTGTGCCGGACAGTTGTTACGGCTTCGAAGGATTGGCCGCCTGTCGCTTCGATGATGGCCCGACCGCTGATTGAGAGACGCGACAAGAAATGATCGCTGGATAAGGACACGACGGCGAGGTTATCTGCTGGGCTTCATATCCGATCGATGAAGGAGGCCGCTTTGCCGCAATTGTGGGCCGGGATAGACGCCGGTAAAACCCATCACCACTGCGTCGTCATTGACGATCAGGGAGCCCGATTATTTTCTCAGAGGGTAGCCAATGATGAGACATACCTGCTGGATTTGATGGGAAACGTTGCGGCGATTAGCGGTGGGGGAGAGGTGGTTTGGGCTGTGGATCTGAACCACGGTGGGGCTGCACTGCTGATCGCACTGCTTGCAGCCCATGACCAGCAACTCCTCTACATTCCAGGACGCACGGTACATCATGCTTCCCGGACTTAACGTGGAGACGGCAAGACCGATGCGAAGGACGCCGCGGTGATCGCCGACCAGGCCCGGATGCGTCGGGATCTGCAACCGGTTCGTACCGGGGATGACATCAGCGTCGATCTGCGGATCCTTACCGCCCGCCGCACGGGACAAGGCCTGTGACCGCACTCGTGCGATCAACCGCCTGCGTGCACAGTTGCTGGAATACTTCCCCGCACTCGAACAGGCCTTTGACTACAGCAGATCCAAGGCCGGGCTGCTGCTGCTCACGAGATACCAGACTCCCGATGCCCTGCGCAGACTCGGACAGAAACGCCTGCACACCTGGCTTAAGAGCCAGGGCACCCGCAGCAGCGCCGATGTGGCGGAAAGGGCCATAACTGCAGCGAAATCCCAGTACACCACCGTTGCTGCCCAGCGGATCGGTGCGCAGATGGTCGCCGAGCTCGCGCAGGAAGTCCTGGATATTCAGAACCAGCTCGATGCTTTGGACACGCTCATAGCTGAGCGTTTTCGCGAACACCACCAGGCAGAGGTCATGCTCAGTATGCCAGGCTTCGGCCCCCTTCTCGGAGCCGAATTTCTTGGCGCCATAGGTGGTGATCTGTCCGTTTTTGATAGCGTCGACCGGCTCGCCGGAGTCGCGGGCCTCGCGCTGGCGCCTAAGGATTCCGGTCGGATACGAGGTAATCACCACAGACCCAGAC
>NZ_BAAAIJ010000054.1:13204-13920 GCF_039526005.1 Arthrobacter flavus
GCGCCTGCTGCGGGCCTGCTACATGGCGGCCATGTCCAGCCTTAGAAGTTCGACCGCGTCCAGGACCTACTACGACCGCAAACGCGCGGAAGGTAAAACCCACGTCCAGTCCGTGCTTTCCCTGGCCCGACGCCGTCTCAACGTCCTCTGGGCGATGCTCCGCGATGGAACCGTCTACAAGCCGCCAGGAGATCTTGTGCCATTGCCTGCCTGAGAACCACTGTCGAGGTCACGAGAGGAACGTTTGGAGCGTCGCCATTCGAAAAACCATCCGGTTGCCATGATCAAGAAGGCGAAGCCCAGTACCAGGATGAAGAGATCGGGCTCTCCCTCCTGGAATGATGTGACCCATAGATAGAGGTAACCAGCGGATACGAGTAGAAAGGATAAGGCCAACATTCCTGCTGTGCGTTGGTTCATCGGTTTCGGCGTTTTGCCGGGTTCCGACAGCCCCATGGCGTCGGTCATCCGCCTCAGTCGCCCTGGGGGCTTCCCCTTGCTCATATGGAAACCATAACCGGCCGAGCTCTGCTTGTCCGGTATGCCTTTGTTGGTCCTCGCTGTCGCTCGGGCAGTAGAAGCATCATCTCTATTTTTTGCTGCTGTCCGTTGGATTCTATGTGCCCGCTCCGGTGGTTCAACCGGCCTGCGGCCGGCTACGCGGGCCGCACTTACCTTAGCGCTCCTACGTCGCTTATTTCCTCACTAATTCCTGC
>NZ_BAAAIJ010000055.1:0-1260 GCF_039526005.1 Arthrobacter flavus
GGGACTGCCCACGGTTTGGTTGACTCGTGGGGTTGATAGTTTCTTAGGCGGCTAGCACCATGTTGTTGATTGTCTCAAACTCGATCGGGGTTAGTTTACCGAGGGCTTTCTGCCGGCGTCGGCGGTGGTAGGTGCGTTCGATCCAGGTGATGATCGCGAGCCGCAATTCCTGGCGCGTTTCCCAGCGTTTGCGGTTCAGCACGTTCTTCTGCAGTAGCGAAAAGAATGATTCCATTGCGGCGTTATCGCCGCACGCGCCGACTCTGCCCATCGAACCTGTCAGCCCGTTGGCGTGCAGCGCTGAAACGAACTTCCGCGATCGGAATTGGCTGCCCCTGTCGGAGTGGACCACAGTCCCGGAAGGGGACCGGAGGGCCACGGCGTGGGTAAGCGCGGCCACGGCTAGGGAGGCCTTCATCCGGCCGTCGATGGAGTAGCCCACGATCCGGTTCGAGTGCAGGTCTTTGATGGCGCAGAGGTAGAGCTTGCCCTCACCGGTGGGGTGTTCGGTGATGTCGGTAACCCACCTGGTATCCGCGGCCTGGGCACTGAAATCGCGTTGCAGCAGGTCATCGTGGACCGGCGGCCCGGCCTTGCGTCCACCGACCCGTTTACGGTGGATCACGGAGAGGATGCCGTTGGTCGAGCAGAGCCGCCAGATCCTCCGCTCACTGGCCACCGGGCCACCACCGGCGTTGAGCTCATCGGCGATGAACCGGTACCCGAACGCCGGGTCATCAGCATGCACATCGAGGGCAGCGTTGATCAGGTGCGCTTCCTCCCAGTCCCGGGCCGGGACAGGGTTGGCCTTCCATTTGTAGAAGGCTTGTTTGGAGAAGTTCAATACCCGGCAGGTCACCGTGACGGGGACACCGTCAGCGGCCAGTTCGCGGACCAGCGGGAACATCATTTTGGGTTGACGTCCCGGGAAAGGTAAGCGACGGCTCTGCGCATCACTTCGGCTTCTTGTTCCAGGAGTTTGATCCGCTTCCTGGCCTCGCGCAACTCGATGGATTCTTCCTTCGCTGCTTGGGCTTTGGGGTCGTCTTCTTCGTCGGCTTTCTTCAGCCACCGGTGCAGGGCGGCCGAGGAGACACCGAAGTCCTTAGCGATCGTGGACAGGGGTGCTTCGCCCTTACGGGCAACCGCGACCACGTCACGGCGGAACTCTTCGGGAAAGGCTTTAGGCATGATGAACATCCTTCCACCCGCGAGGTTAATCCTCACAGGTCAGGAGTCAACCAAACCTTCAGCAGTCCC
>NZ_BAAAIJ010000056.1:0-130713 GCF_039526005.1 Arthrobacter flavus
GATTCGTGAATTTCCTCCTGTGTCCATTCTCGGACACGAAACTCACACAAACACTGGACTTCTACACGGGGACCCAACCAAACCCTCAGCTGTAAGGCTGAGAAAAAACCCATCCTCGTCGTATCCTGCGGGACCCATGACGCCGAACTCTCCGATAGCTATGCGGTAGAGCCTTTCCCATACGTGCTCGGGAGTTATGTGGCCACCGGCCACCGCCTCATCCCAGTCGCCGCGGGTATATATGCCAGTCGGGTTGTCATGTGTCTGGCACCAGTAGGGGTTTCCAGGATGTTTGCTCATTGTCCTAGTCTGCCAGTCACCCACAGACCTTCCTCGGTCTGCAAATACCGGACGTGTCAAACCCTAAAAAGCCCGAAGCCACCCAGCTCAGAAACCGAGCAGATCATCAACCTGAGGGGGATTCAGTGCCCCGTCTCCGATGCATAAGCACGAGTGCGGGTGCGTGTCCGGGACCTTCCTTCAACTTCCGGAGCCTACGATCCAAACGTTCAGCTTTTATTTGTTCCTGATGAAGTTCTTCCTGAAGGGTGCTGATTGCCCGGGCCAGTAGTTCGGTGAGCCCCCTCCATTCGTCGGCATCCTGCCTCGTCCTAGCTTGAAGGTCAAGTAGTCGGCCGGTTTCTGCCTTGGCTCGGCTCAAGGCGGACTGAAGCTCAAGCTCCTTTGGAGTAGGTTCACCTGCTTTGTCGCGAAGGTACTCGAAGCGGTTCCGAAGATCAGCAAGACCGGTGTAGAGGTGGTGTCGCCCTACTTGTGCTTCCAGCGCCAGATGACTAACGGAGTTGTCACCAGAAAAAACGTGCTTGGGATGCCGGAGAAGTATCCGTTGAATCGCTGCTAGAACAGCTCTGCGGGTTGCGTCCTTCTCGGATTGGATCTCGACATTGCTAGGTATCCCTGTTCTCGACCCGGCGTCGTCGGCCGGCCCCAAATCATCACTCACTCGGTTTGCCCTGAAGCTCCTCGTGCGCGACTGTGGAAGGCTGCTCCCTCGCGTCTGACAGCAGTATCCGGCTGGCGCCGAATGAAGCAACTATCCGTTCATTTCGATCTGCCTGCGCAAGCATAGATTGCGCCATAGGCAGCGGCGCCAATTTCGCCTCAGCCCGCAGCTTATCCATTTGATGTGTAATGCTGGCGATGTGATCGTCAGTACGTGCAATGTTTGAGCAACTGTCGACACAAGTAAGCAGGTCCGGCCGAGTGTCTTTACCACCCTCTTCGAGCTTTCGGCAGAGAGCTTTTGACTCGTCAAAGATACACAAGGCGATGGCCGCAGGGTTCTCATACACTCGAAGGGTCTTATCTTTTCCAAGCCGGCGATAATCCCCCGGCGTGAGATTTCTCGGCAGTCGGCGGGTCGCCTCCAATGCCCTCCCCGCTGCTGGACCTCCAAGACCCTCTCCTCCGGAGAGCTGAAAATCCAGGTGCCGAATCGTAGCTGCGCGATGGGCCCAGTCTTCTTCCAGTAGTAGATCCGGCATGCCAGATGCTTTCGTTCCTGCATAACCTTCTCCAACAGCAAGACCTAGGTGTTGATACTGTATGGCGGTCGTTACGCTCCCATTGGGTCGATGTCTCAGGAACCAAGCTAGGGTGCGACGGAAGCGGCTTAGCGTTATCGCCCCGTCGGGGTCCGGAGGAATATTGAAACCAACCGGCGATGCGGAATGCGGTGCTAATCGCAAGCTAACGAACTCTTGGAAGGTCTCTAGCCAAGTGTTAGCTGTACGAGCGTGAACAGGGAGTAGCTTGTGCGTTGTGAACAAGAGAGCATCGTCGTCTCTTTCGTCCCCCAGGATGCTCTCCAACACATGAACTGCTTGAGCAGCCACCGGAATGGTTGCCCAAACGGCTGGGCGTCGCTCACGCAAGGACCCGTTGTCCAAGCGAGATTTTCCTTTGAACACGCTCCCGTGGATTAGATAAAGACGTGACCCGCCCGGGCGAGTAATCGGATCTGGAGCACAACCCGCTCTGAGATTTAGAACCTCCTCCGGTCGCATACCCGTCAATGCCGTTATGACGATAAGGCAAGCGGTCCGAAGATGGCCTACCATAGGACCCACCCCATCGGTGGTACCTCGCCGGGCATTAACGCTCACGTCGTAGACGCTGATAAATGGAATCCACTGCCTGCGATGGAATTCGCCAGTGATGGGCACTTCGAGAGCCGATTCTAGGTCGTCAAAAGTCACATTTTGGAGCGACTTCACTCCATCCCTGTACGTGTTAATGAAGGTATGAGCTGCAATCTTGTGGCGATACTCCATGACGTTCCACGAGACTCGCACGTCAGTCGCGTCCGTCTCAGTGGATTTCGCGGGTAGAGGCTGGCCAGCAGCTGCATATCGGAGAAGACATTCTCTGGCATCCCGTTTGGATTTCGAGATGTCTGCAGATAATTTGGTGCGACCTCGATAATGATGGTGTGCGGCGAAGATGTCGGAGCTAAAAGTTGTAACAAAGGCGACTGCCCACTCCAGCATCGGAGCAAATGCTGCCTGGTCTATGGGCAGTGTCTTATTTTCCTCATAGCGCCGTTTCGGCCGCCAATTACTATGACGCCAAACCGGTTCGGGCCACTGGCCGGTTTCAGGGAGCCAGGGGTTAAGATGCCAAACGCGGATGATGTCCGATAAATACGCGGCCCGTTCGCCTGCGCTTACCTGACGTTGCTCCACCCACCCTTTCAAGTCGTCTAGGTGGCGCTGGTCTAGGTCGCTAGGCTGGGTCACCGGAGTCGAGCTGTGCCGCTCGCTCCACTCAATTGTCAGCCAGAGTACTTGCCTCCGAAGCCGGTGAAGAATGTTATAGATAGTTCCGGTGGCTGGCCATCGAACGGCCGGGTTGCCATTGCGCTGCTCCATGAAGGACTCGGGGTTGCCATGATTGATCAGGACATATGCCACGTGGCGTGCGAAATCCTGGAACCCGACTGGCCAGTCAGCGAACCTGAGTGTGTGGGTCCATCGGTCTGCACTGTTTAGAGCGGCCATTGGCCACGAGTCTGCGTTGAACGGCTCGATAGTTGCGTGGGGGTTGTGAACCCGATACTGCGCGATACTAGGCGTCGCATCCGTAGGCAAAATGAGTTCGCCTCGGCGAACAGGCGGCAGGTAGTCGAATTTGGCGGCAGTCAATTTGGTACCTCATGTCTTAGTGCTGCAACGATGTTGGGAACGTGCGTACTGACTTCGGACGCAGCTGCCTCCCGTTCTGTTGGTGTGTGGCGTTCGATCACTGCTACCAAGGCGTAGTAGTGGCGCGCGAATCTGCGCTCCCACGCTTCGCCCATGCTGTCGCGAAGCTCCTCGAGTACATGCTGTGCAGCCAATTGTCTTGGTAGCAATCGTGGAACCGTGGCGGCATTCGGACACTCCAGGCAGTCGAGGAAGGAGTAGAAGCCAGTCGTACACGCCTTCTCAGTGTCAGGGCGGCGGCTCGGATCCGAACAATTGACCAGGAGGGCATCAGACTTCGCATCCGCCTGGCTGTCCGCGAGCACACGGACTGCCAGACCAGCACGGGTATGATCCATCAGCTTTTGGACCCCGAGCGCCGCCTCTTCGCGTTGTTGATTCAGGGACTCTGGATCGTTTCGCACGTAACTCAGATAGGTGTCAGGGCTATGGTTAGTTGGCTCTTTTGTCACTCCCGCGCCCGGCACGCTGATCCGTATCCTTCGAAAGTCGATGCTTACTCCTTGCGGAATCCAAGAAGCCTCCTTTCTGGATTTGTATCGGGGCAGCCCGACTCGCACCCCCACCGGTCCAGCACAATAGACAAGCAACCGTGGTGTGCTTTCACCACGAGATGCTAAGTAGGCCCTAGCAGGCTCTGTGGCCTCGGCGATAAGTCGAATCGTTGTGGCTGCCTTCGAGACGATTTGGCCATCGTTAGAACCTTCAGAATCATCAACCAAGATTTCCGGCCAGAAACGCGCGTATGGTCCGCGTCTAGGTTTGTCCAAATTCAACTGCATAATCCCCGGCTCGTGCTCCACCGGCAAGGGCGCCGTGACGACAGGTGAAAGGTTCAGACCTCTCTCGCATGCTATAAGAACCGCAGCGGCTAATACTTCAGATCCATCCAAAAACAGCCAGCGCCGCACAGCCAAATCCCCTCCGGCAGCGGCTACACTCGCTTTGCTGACACCAAGAGAGAGAAGGCCCTCCACTGACTGTGGCTTTCCTCGCACGAGCACCTCGTAAAGCGCTTTAGCACGAATCGGTTGCGGGCAAGTGGGAAGATCGTGCTGCTGCGCCAACAAGTACGCCCCGTCTATCCGGTTATGAGCAGCCAGCACCGTACGGCGCGCGGCACTACGGATCGCGGCGAACTCCTCTGCGGTGTATCGCCGTATTGGTTCCAATAGAGGCAACTGCCGTCCTCTGCGTCCTTTGGCCCACATCCGGGTCTCGACAGGCACTACCGGTGAGTGCCTGACCATTGACAACAGAACACCGTAGTAGTTCGCGGCGGTATGCGGCCGGTACTTGCTTGCCAAGTAGTCGTCGTACATTCTGAGATGAAAAACTGTTAGCTCCGACAAACTTTCTATCTGCATTCCCTCGCCCTTCTTTAGCCGACCGATGATCACAACCCATCGAAGGAACGCTGACACCACTCGCAGGTTCGATTTCGCAGTGCTGACTCGCCGCACACCACCTGCATTAGTTGACCGATTCCAGATAGCGGTTAGTAATTGCGCCCGAACAAGTGAGGGGCCGACCATACGAGACAGATCGATTCGATATGCGGGATCGTCCTCGAGCCTGAGGACGACAACAAGAGCATTCAGCGGTTCTACCTCTTGGCGTCCGTAGGGCAATGATGCCCTCCGTCCCCGGCTCACGACTCACCGCCGAAGCCAACCAGCGAGCTCGCCGCAGCGAGTGCCGCCCAGACTTCTTCGATACTTGTTCCACGGAAGACCGAAGACCTCCTTAAACTTTTCACAGGCTCGAGGTAGGTACGCACAGTCAGATTGACACTGGCATGGCCCAGTAAATCCCTTACCTCTTCGAAAACGTGCATATAGTTCCCGATCAAGAAAGGATCTACGGGGCCGAAGCCTAATTGCTCGTCAGTGGCACGCACCCCCGCGACAAGTACCATCAAAGCGAAAGTGAACCTGAGTGAATGCGGCGTAACGTGTACCCACGGGGAACGGACGCCCAATTCCTCGCGGGTTACAGAAGCGCGGGAATTGGCGGCGTTGAAAACAGCATTCCAACTAGTGTGAGGCATCGAATCCCCCGCCTCGGTCAGCCACAGCGCCGCAGGCTCCAGTCCTCCTGTCCCCTCAATCAGCAGTCGACGACGTTCTCGGCTTGTCATCATCGAGACGTCCGCGACTCGGCCATCACAAAGTCGAATTTTCTGCCCCTGCCGACCACCAGGCAGGACTTCACTTATCCGTATAGACAGCTGTAATCTCTTGTATCGGTTCTTTCGTTGGGCGCGCCGGATAATTTCGCGTCTTTCCCCCTCAAGATAGGCGTGCACAGAGACCAAGCCCATGCGGTTGAGGACTTCGTAGTGTCTGAATACATGACCTTTGCCAAAAATTGGAGCTTTATCGCCCACGGCCGATGGAACCTCAATCGTTAAGATATTCCCTATCTCCTCCGCTCGCAATCCGGTACAAAGAATGTAGTCGACGAAGGCCACGTTTCTAGCAATATTGCGGCCGCGAAACATATCCTTCTGCAGGCCTGCAGTAACTCTGCCCTCGTTTACCACTGCCCCATAACCTCGAAACCCAACATCGCGCCACATCGCGTATTCGGCAGGAGTTATCCACCGATCTCTTGAAGCACGGGCATTCTTTTCCCGATAGCCGCTGGCCGAGAAGGGATTACGCAATGAATCCTGCGTACCTACCGGGTCGCTGTCCATCCAGCCTTCTCGATGGGCCCAGGCGTAAAAGTGCCTCAGGGCGGCATAACCCTTATTCCAGGTCGACGGCGTGACTCTTTCGGCATTGTTTTCGTCATAGACCCTCCAAGTCTGAAACGCACGGACATCTTCCCTCCTTGCCTCGTCCCAATCGACGTCACGAATTTGGAGGAAATTCATCCATAGCCGTAGTTCCTTGGCATATGTCCTCGCTGTAGACATTCGGTCCCTGGGGAAGCCGTGCCGAAAGTACACATTTAACCGATCGTCTATTTTTGTCGCGGACACCAATACCGGCATTCCCGCCGGAATGCCCAGCGCCCGTTCCCTCTGTGCGATGTCTTGAAACTCTGCGGCCAAGGGGTGAAAAATGGACGCCACATTCGGTAGCGCACCAGTCTCAGTCAAAATCAATCTGGCTGCATCGTCCACTTGTGTCCACCCGTTACCGTCGTCATCCTGCGCCCTGCTATTCACCAAAATTACTCCGAACCTACTGCGGATTCTTGCGTACGAATACCAACGATCATGCGGTCACTGTGAGTGATAATCGACGAAATTGAACGGCGTGTCGAAAATATTTTAGGAATATTACGCACAGCAATCAAAAACAGTTTTTGAAATACCTACACACTGGTAAAAACTGTTTTTGATATAGATGAAGAAACATAGGCTTTCGACGGCGCAAATACGCGACCTTTTGAAGCTCTGGCTGGTTGATACGACTTGACTGTCAATGGGCGATACACCCGGGCCAGATCAGGCGCAACATTATGATCCACGGCGCACCTTTGATTGCACGACACCAAGCGCTTCGTGTGGACCACCAGCATCAGCGCCGCTCGCTAGATAAACAAAAGGCCCAAAACAGTGAAGCTTTACAGAGAACATGAGGGCACATCTCCCCGCTCGGGCGGATCATCGTCTGCGTTGTTCACCGTTCCCACCATCCGGGTGAACGCAAACACCAGGTGCAGGTGAAAAGCTAACAGGATCCGGTACATCATTCGCTTCAGTTTCACTTTTTCCTCTTCCGTCGACGCTGCTGGGTGGGTTACAGGCCAAGACTGATAAGGGCGATGCCTGGGTACACGGCAAAAAGGACCGTCAGGGGAAGCACCCCGAAAACCAGGGGGACCATCATGGCGATCTCCTTCTTTCCCGCTGCTTCCATCAACTCGCGTTTGGATACGTCGCGGACGTCCTGCGCCTGCGCCCGGAGAACATCGGCCAGCGGAGTTCCCCGCTGCACCGCGACAGTAATGCCATCCACGAACCGCACCAGGGGGGTCAACCGGGTGCGGTTGGAGAATTCCTGGAGAGCAGTCATTAGCGGCGACCCCGCTCGGGTTTCCGCGAGGACTCGCTCAAACTCCCGGGAAAGCTCTCCGTTGGATGTTCGACAGATCCGTTCGAGGGCACCTGTCGCGCTCTCGCCGGCGCTAACCGCGAGGGCCATCAACTCGGCCAGGCTCGGGAACTCGGCCAGCATTCTGGTTTCCCGTCTCCGAATCTGAACCGACAGAAAGTAGTCCCGCAACACGTAACACCCCACCGTGCACCCGCCAACGATGGCTACTGCAGGAAGCGGATCGATGCTGCCCGAGAGTGCCAGGAAGACCATCAGGAGCGTGGACGCGCCCAGACCGATAGCCGCCCACAGTATCTGCTCGGCCCGAAAATCGGCCACCTGCCGTTCCTGACCCGCCTGAGATAGGCGTCTCGCGAGCGCTGCGGATCCCGGGTTGAACCGGCCCAGCCAGCGGACGACGTCGTTCAGTACCGGCCGCGCAATGCGCTCGATTGGCCCAAAAGGGCTCAGCGTTGACGGCGGTCCATCCAGGAGCCGGGAACGAACACCCACTGATTTCAGCTGAGGTGCCACCCGGTCGACGAATCGTGGCGGCCGAAAGAAAGGGACCCGCACCAGCAGGAGCCAAAGACCGACGCCGAGAGAGGCGCCGATCAGGGTGGCCAGTGCCTGCTGGTCCATCATCGCAATACCCGCTCATCCTGGGGCAAGGCACCGATCCGGAGCATCACCCGGTAGCAGACCACCGAAACCACGAGACCACCAATCAACACTCCAGCACCCGTGGCGGTGTTGTAAGCCCTTACCGCCTCAGGACGGGTAGCGAGCAACATCAGCACGATCCATGGCGCGGCAACCGCGAGCCGCGCAGCGTTGATGGTCCAGGACTGGCGGGCTTCCAGTTCACTTCGTGTGCGGGCGCTATCCCGAAGAAATTCCGCGAGCGTGCCCAGCAGCCGTCCGAGGTCGGAGCCGCCGACGTCCCGGGTCATTCTCAGCGCCTCAATAATACGATCGGCGACCGGATCAGCGAGCCTGACTTTCAGTCGTCCCAGGGCATCATCGAACCTTGCGCCCGCCCGGTAATCGTCGCTGAACGCGGTGAAGGCATGACGCAGCTCTTGAGGTCCCTTCTCGCCCAGTTGGCTGATGGCTTCCGGCAGGGACAGCCCTGCGCGGATGGCTGATCGTAAATGATCGACGACGTCGGGCCAGAGTTCCCTCAGGGAAGCCGCCCGACGACGTGCGCGCCAACGGACGACGCCCACGGGTAGCAGCGAACCAAACAGACCGAAGCACGCAGCGATCGGAGGTGATCCGGTGAGGACCAGAACCGTCAGGAAGACCACACCTCCGATGCCCAGCGACGTGGCAATCAGGCCTCCCGCTGAGACAGCTTCGATACCAGCGCGCAGCAGCAGGTCGTCAACCCGGCGGGTGCGGCGGGTGGTCTGCTGACTTTTGCGAGGTTCGACCCAGCAGGACCACCAGATCATGAAAAGGCCCGCCCCGAGTCCTGCCCCGATGACCGTAGTCATGCCGTTGGCTCCAGGATGCGGGCGATCTGGAAACCTGCACTGGCGAATTTCTTTTCGGCGGGCATGGCGGACGCCGTGACGGCGAGGTCACCGTCGACCCTTTGAAACACGGTCGAAGTCTCGATAATGCCGTTCTCCACCCGACTACCGAGAGACAGAATTTCGGTGACCCTCCTGCGGCCGTCCCGAAAGCGTTCGCAGTGAACCACGAGATCGATGCATGACGCCACCGTAGGCACTACAAAAGCGCTCGAGATGTTGTTCCCAGCCAGCAAGGGAAGGGTGCAGATCTTGGTCACTGCGTCATGGGCGCTATTGGCATGGACGCTACACATCCCGGGCAGCCCAGAATTAAGGGCGATCAGCATGTCAAGGCTTTCCGCCTCCCGAACCTCGCCCACGACCAACCGGTCGGGGCGCATCCGAAGTGCTTCCTTGACCAGTCTCCGGAGCGGGATCTCCCCCTGCCCTTCCAGATTGGGTGGTCGGCATTGCATCCCCACCACGTCTCGCAGCGGAAGCTTGAGTTCAAAGATCTCCTCGACCGTCACCACCCGCTCCCGGGAACCGATACTCGAACCGAGACAGTTCAACAGGGTTGTCTTACCGGCCTGAGTGGCACCCGACACCAGGATGTTCAACCCGCTCACTACCGCTGCGTCCAGAAAACGGGCAGCTTGCGGCGACAGTGTGCCCAACCCGACCAGATGTTCCAACCGGGTCGCCTTGGCAATGAACTTTCGAATATTGACTGACCAGTGACGGCGCGTCACATCCGGGATCACCACATGGAGCCGAGATCCATCAGGCAGGGCCGCATCCACGAACGGCGAGGATAGGTCGAGCCGTCTGCCCGATGACTTGAGCATACGTTCGACCAGGTCGTGGATTTGCTGCTCGCTCAGAACCAACGAGGTTAGCTCTGATTCACCGGACCGCGCCACGAAAATCTCGGTGGGGGAATTGATCCAGACCTCCTCGACCGTCGGATCATCAAAGAACGGCTGCAAGGCGCCAAAGCCAGCGACGGCGTCGAACACAAACTTTTGCGCCACGTCGCGCTGCCCAAGTTGTGGGAGTGTACCGAGCATGGTGCGCTCGTCGTAATCGTCGACGGCGGCCTGCACCAGCCGGAACACCTCCTCACCCTGCCGTGCCGGGTCCAGTCCACGACGGCGGATGAGCTCACGAACCTCGTCCTCGATAATACGTACGGCGTCCATAGGAGTCCCTTGAATCAGGGCAGCCCGAGCCCTGAGGCCGGATGCCCGAGACCGTGGGTGTAACCGGTGAATGCACTACAGGATAGGGGAAACGGGTGACTTCGCCCACCCCCCAGTCCAGGCGCTGGGGATAACGAACACCGTTGCCGTAACAGCTGTCTCTGTAGTCACATGAGTCACATTGGGCTAGTCTCAAGGGGACGACGCCCCCTCTCGCCTCGGGCTCGCATTACTCGGAGACTTTTCTGTGAACCACTCTCGCGCCTCTACTGTCCTTGCCGCCGCATTCTTGACCGCAGCCTTGGCTGCTGGATCAGTGCCAGCGACCGCCGCGCCGCAGCCCATCCCCTCAGAGCCGACCGTTTCGACGCCGGCTGACGCTGTGCCATCCGAAGTGGCACCTGCTGCGCCTCTCGATGCCACGACAGCACCGACTCCTGCCGACCCGGCGACCGTCGACCCTGAGATCGTTGTTCCAACGTCTGAGACTCCAGCGCCCGCCGAAGCATCGGACCCCGCCGAGGTGGCACCTGAAGAGGTTCCGGCTGAAGAGGTTCCGGCTGAAGAGAAGGCGCCTGAAGAGCTCACTGCTGCCGAATTGGCTGCGGATCCTGAGGCCCTCGCCCAGCTGATCGGACCGCATGGGGCAAGTCTTGGCCAGGGTGTGGAACGCATCATCGAATCCGGCGACCCGCAGGTCCCCACCACCAGGGAACTGCAGAACCGGTCAGCACTCAGTGACGCACCGGCCGCCGTCACCCCGTCAGTGAACACCTGGCGCCCCCAGGGCATCGTCGGCGTGGACGTCAGCTCCCACCAGGGAAATGTCAACTGGTCCGCCGTCTGGAACCAGGGATCCCGCTTCGCCTACACCAAGGCCACCGAAGCACTGAGCTACAAGAACCCCAACTTCAACCAGCAGTACACTGGTTCGGCAAACATCGGAATGGTCCGTGGCGCCTACCACTTCGCCATCCCCAGCATCTCCTCGGGAGCGGCGCAGGCGAACTACTTCATCAACAACGGCGGCAACTGGACCTCGGACGGTAAAACCCTTCCCCCTCTGCTCGACGTCGAATACAACCCGTACCCGTCACTCGGGAACTCCTGCTACAACATGAGCCCCTCCCAGATGGTGAACTGGATCAGGGACTTCTCGAACACGATGCTCAACCGCACCGGTCGCGTGCCCATGATCTACACCACCACCGACTGGTGGAACAGGTGCACCGGAAACTCAACAGCCTTCACCAACCACCCGCTGCATATTGCCGCCTACAACAACTCTGGCGCGGGCACCCTCCCCTCCGGGTGGAACAAGTACAGCCTCTGGCAGTACACCAGCGAAGGCCCGGTGGTCGGCGACTGGAACGTCTGGAACGGTACCGCCGCTGCCCTGACCGCCTTCACCCGCAACTCCGGCCCGCCCGCCGCGCCCAAACCTGCCGGACCGTCGATCAAATCGTTGGCCGATCTAGTCTCTGTCGACTCAGCAGGGCAGCTATGGAACTACCCGTCAACAGCGCGTGGGGGTTTCGGCGCCAAACAGCGCATGGGGCAGGGCTGGTCGGGAGCGAAATCGCTCCATGTAGTCGATTGGAACAACGATGGGGTGCTGGATCTCATCGCCCAGTGGCGCTCAGGTGGACTGGGGGTCTACCTTGGGCGGGCCAAGGGCGGTTTCGACAACCAGCGAGTTCTTGCCTCGTCAGGGTGGGCTGGTATGACTCTGACATCGGGGCAATGGACCAGAGGTGCCCGCCCAGCTGTGGCTGGTATCCGATCCAATGGAACACTTCTGGTCTGGAATCAGAACTCGTCCGGATCGCTCGCCAGCCCTGCGCAGATCGGCGTCGGCTTCCACAACATGTCAATCGTGATGACTGATTTCGACAAGGATGGCAACCAGGACATGATTGCTCGCAACCAGTCCTCGCAACTGGTGCTATTCCGTGGCAAAGGCGGAGGGAACTTCGCGAACGGCGCCCGCCCGGTGATTGGCGCTGGCTGGGGTTCGATGGTTACCCTGACCGCCACCTCAGGGTTTACCGGGTCTGGTAGCCGCGGCGTGCTAGCGAAACGTAACGATGGAACTCTTCAATACTTTCCGATCGCCAATGGGAGCCGGTGGGGATCCGCCACCCAGGTGGGCCACGGCTGGTACCACTTCACGGTCGCAGGCTCACAGCTGAAGTAGAACGTTAACCACCAAAAGCGATGCCGTGCCGGAGTTCCGGCACGGCATCGCTTTTTGTGGTCTGGATCACTACAGCTAGGCAGTGGGTGCGATCGCTCGCACGGCTGCCAGCCATGGCTGTACTGCCCTCTCCGAGGACAGCGCTTCGGCTGCATTGTGGCTGTTCTGCTTGTATTTAGCGACATGCTCTGCTGTCAGGGACTGGATGACCTCGCGGAGGCTCTCCGCCGAGAAGTCATCAGACACCACCCCCAGATCGTGCTCATTGACAATGCGGGCCATTTCCGGGGATGGCCCGATGATGATCCCCAGCCGCGCCTGGACGTACTCGAATAGCTTATTCGGCAAGGCCATCTTGTTATTGAAACTCGTTGGAGCCAGCAGGTGCATGCCCAGGTCGTAGTCGTTGAGAGTGGTGACCAGATCCGCGTACCCGACTGGTTCACGGAACGTGACGTTGGGCATTCCGGCCGCATACTCTTTAAGGGTTTCAATGATGTTGTCACCGTAGGAAACCAGCATCAGTTCCAGGGTGGCGTTGTCCACGCCACGCATGGCGTCGATCATCACATCAATCCGACGGGCCTTACTCGCACCCCCGCTGTGGATGATCCGCAGCGGCGTCGTTGTCTCGGTGGGTGATAGATCGGCGTAGTCAGCAGCGTTGGTGACCACACCAGCGCGCACCCCGTAGGTGTCCGAGTAGGCATCTGCGATTCCCTGAGCCACGGTGGTTGCCGATGATGCTCGCTTGAGCTGGCGGAGCTGCCACTGGATGTACGGGTGATTGATGAAGAACCAGACAGGCCCTGACCCCGGCACGCGCGGCTCCCACTCATGGAGATCCGCGTGGAAACCTTTAGTGGGTCGCAGCATGGACGCCAGCGGCACCGTGTTCAGGTCATTGGCGATAATGACATCAAAGTGGCCCTGTGGAACCAACTCCAGGGCGGCTTTGACGCGTGGCTCATTGCGGTAGAACCGGGCGAACTGCCGAGTCAGGACGTAGGCACCTGCCATCGCCAGTTCAACCGGCCACCAGCCCTTGCTGGAATCCGGAATTTCATAGTGCTCCACGACGTCGTCCGGTGCGGGCCCAAAACCGCAGGTGGAAACGTCGTAGTCGTCGCGTAGAACCTTCAATTGTCTGAGCACCCGGGGGTCGCGTCTGAGGGGCGAAAAACACAGGAGAAGCAAACGGGGTTTCATGGATTCAGCCTAACAGCGAGCACAGTTGACCCCGGCGCGTAGCCAACCGGGAAGGCCCCCGCTCTCACGTATTCTTAGCACTGTATGAAAAACTTACTTCAGATCCTGCGTCCACTACTGGCCACCCTGCCCTCAGGAAGCAGACGATTCCTTCTGGCCTACGGGATCGCCAGCGCTTGTCTGGCGGTCCTCGATCTGGTGGCGCTGGGGACCATTGCCCTCTTGCTCCCGTCACTAGTTGCGGGGTCCGACGTCGTCATTCCCGTTTTCGGCGACGTCACGGGCTACATCCTTCCGATCCTCATCTTCGTCTGCGTCCTCATTGTCCTGAAGGGCGCGCTCAGCGTGCTTCTGCTCAGGATCGCCACGAGGAGGTTCGCCACCCATGAAGTGGCGATCGGGGACCGGCTGTTCGCATCCTATTTGGCCTCGTCCTGGGAAGACCGGCTAAAGAAGAACTCAAGCGAGCTCATCCGGATGGTCGACGTGGGGGTCGGCATTACCGTGTCGGGCGTCCTTATCCCAGCTATGACGCTTTTCGCCGAGATCGGTACCCTTCTGGCAGTGGTCATTATCCTGTTCGTCTCTGAACCGATCATTGCGGTGGTGACTCTCGCCTATCTGGGACTTGTCGCTTTCATTCTCGCTCGTGTCATATCGCCACGCTCGGTGGCCGCAGGCCAGGAGAACCGAAAGTGGTCAAGCAAGACGGTCAAGATTCTGACTGAGGCAATGAACGCGCTGAAGGAACTGACCCTTGCCGGGCGCACTGCGGATGTTCAGGATAGTGCCCGGGAAACCCGGACCCATAGCTCTCGTGCGCGTGCGCAGTCCATCTTCCTTGCTCAGGTGCCCCGCTACGTCCTAGAGGCGGCGCTGGTTGTTGGATTTGCCCTGGTGGGAGGTGTAGGCCTCCTGACCGGCGGTCCCACCGGCGCTATCAGCGCCGTGGGTCTCTTCGCCGTCGCTGGCTTCCGCCTGGTTCCTTCGCTCACCCGTCTGCAGGCGGTTCAGTCACAGGCAAACTCCAGCGCTCCGTTCGCGCATCAGGTCATGCGGGATATCAAGACCGGTGACGAGCTACTTGCTACCAAGGCCACCCAGCGTCCCCAGCATGAGCTGGGCGACGGCCGGACCGATATCATCCTGCGCAACGTGGCCTTCAATTACCCTGACGCTGACCGCCCAGCCGTGGACAACGTGAACATCACTATTCCAGCGGGTTCTCACGTTGCGTTTGTTGGTGCTTCGGGGGCTGGGAAATCCACCTTGATCGACATTCTGCTGGGTCTCCTGGAGCCGACCACTGGACACGTCGAAGTGGCGGGAGAACGCATGGACTTCGTCCTCGACGCGTGGCGAAAGCGGATCGGTTATGTGCCCCAGGAGGTGTCCCTCTTCGATGCAACTGTTGGACAGAATGTCGCGCTCACCTGGGATCCTGCCAAGGTGGACCGCGAGAAGGTCAATGTTGCCTTACGACGCGCGCAACTGTTGGATACGATCCAGGACCGCGAAGGGGGCATTGACGCACTCATCGCGGAACGAGGCCTGGCACTCTCTGGCGGACAACGTCAGCGCCTCGGGATCGCCCGAGCCCTCTACAACCGGCCAAGTGTGCTCGTCATGGATGAGGCGACCAGCGCGCTGGATACCAGCACCGAATCTGCCGTAACAACCGCAATTCGCGAGTTGCATGGCGAGGTTACCGTGATCACTGTGGCTCACCGGCTAGCGACGATTCGCGGCGCTGACATTGTGTTCTTCATGAAAGCCGGCAGGATCGAGGCACAGGGCTCCTTCCAGGAAGTCATCGCCCAGGTTCCTGATTTCGCCAGGCAGGCCGCTCTCGCGGGATTGAACTAATGCAGGCGGACACTGTGGTCAGGGGACGCCCTCACCTGCTTTACGTCGCGTGGGGGTTCCCGCCATCCCGCGGCGCCGGGGTGTACCGCGCCCTTGCCACCGCCAACATGTTCGCCGCCGAAGGCTGGGATGTCACGGTCCTGACAGCGTCCCGGGAGGTATTCGAGTACCAGACCGGCACGGACCCGGAGCTGGAGTCCCGAATAGACCCCCGCATCACTGTCGTGCGGGTGCCTTTCAACTGGGATCGAGGCCAACCTGACCTCGCGAAATGGTCAAGGACGCGGGTCGCCTCCAACCTGCTCTGGACGTACACCCGATCCCAGCGCGACCGGGTGGCATTCCCCGAGGCCGGGTACGGGAGCTGGCGGAGAAGCCTCGTCGCCGCGACTGAACGGGTCCACCGAGAAAAGCCGGTGAACCTGGTGATCGGGACAGCGAACCCGAATGTGGACTTCACCCCGGGATGGCACCTCAACCGGAACCACAAGATCCCCTATGTCATGGATTACCGTGACACGTGGCACCTGGATGTATACCGCGACAAGCGCATCGGATCACCTCGCAGCCGTTCGGCCCGGATGGAACGCCGGTTGTTGGGGAACGCTGCTGAAGCGTGGTTCGTGAACGCACCAATCCGTGACTGGCATGCTGCGAACTATCCGGAGCGCGCAGAGGTCTTCCACGTGGTTGCCAACGGATTCGATCAGGAGTTCGCGCGCCAATTCGTGGATCACCAACCTCAGACGAACGCGGAGGCGACAGGTCTGACTTTCGGGTACCTGGGCACCATGTACGGGCCGATGCCCTTACGTGAGTCTCTTGAAGGGTGGCGTCTCGCGCGCTCCACCTCGGCGTTGATGGCCAAGTCCAGGTTGGTGATCAGGGGGCGACTGGGGCACTACGCGGAGCCGGACCCAGCGCTTCTTGGGCTCTTGGAGGAGTACAGGCACGACGGCGTGAGCTACGAGGGTGCCGTCAGCAAGACACAGGTCGCTGAGGTGTACAGGACCTTCGATGTCCTCCTCCTCATTCTGGGCAGGAGCAAGTACGTGACCAGCGGCAAGGTCTTCGAATACGCGGCCACAGGCCTTCCCATTGTGTCTCTGCATCATCCGGACACTGCCTCGACGGGGATTCTGGAGGGTCATCCAGACTGGTTCCCTGCCGAGGTACTTTCCGGAACCCACATCGCGCGGTTGTTGACCCGGGCTGGGGAAAGCGCTGTGGCGGCCAGCCCCGAAAAGCAGCGTCTCGCCCGAGCATGGGCGGATCACCTGTCACGGGAGAATCAGCTCCTCCCCAGGATTCGTGACCTGCGGGCGCTCGTCGGAGGATTCCAGTGACTACCACCCCGCTGCGTATCGGCGTGCTCGTCGGATCCACAACACCCCCGGATCAGGTAATCCGCTCGACGCTGGGCGCCCAGTCGTTGGAGAGTGCTCTCGAGGAATGGACCGGGCAACCAGTCGAGGTGACCCTGGTTTCCTGGCTAGCCCCCACTACTCTCGGGGGCCAACAACGGCGGGCTGTGGCCGATCTCCGTCCTGGTCGATTGGACCGGTTGCTTCAAAAACTGGGAGCCGGATCGCTATATCAATTCCTCAGTCGCACGCCGCCGGGCCGGCTGTTGAACTCCCTGGGCCCTCTTGACCAGTCACGGGTCTTTTGGCGGGCGATCAGCTCTGACTCCCCCTACGTGGAAGCACTCGAGGCCACCGACCTATTGATTGCAGTGGATCTTCCGGCCGTCCGCACCGCTTGGGCGGTGCTTCGCCGCGGAAAAGTTTCGGGCGCGTTCTATGGCCTCGGAGGTACACGACGGGCTTTCAAAGACCGGTACCAGCACTAGCGGGTCGGGGATGTCAGTCCTTCGAGCCACCGGGGCGCGGTACCTCGTCGAGTGCGACCCTTCGGGCGAGCTTCGTGACAGATGATTCAAGTTGTCTGAATCGTTGATATGTCGTCGCCATAAACACCAGGAAGCTCACGATCAGGGCATAAAGCACCAGGTCGGTCCCGCGGCCGATGCCCAGGAATTGTGCCACTGAGGTGAGGACGGCAGGGAAGAAGATGCTGAGTGCCGCTGAGATGGCGAAAGCCACCAGCAGGATTCGGCGAACGGCAAGGTGACGGGCGTTTGCTCCCCCGCGCATGAGCACGAGGGACCCAAAAATGACCGCGAGTACCAGGACAATCTGAATAAGAATCAGCAAAACATCACCTAAAGAGAAGATCCGCGAGAATATTGACCGAGTTCAGCAGCGACTGGCCTTTGGCCTTCGAGTAGTCGGTGTAGACAATCTGCACAGGATGCTCGACCCACTGGGGCTGCAACTCCGCAATCTGGTGAATGAGCTCCGAGGCGTGAGCCATCCGGTTCTGTTTGAGGTGAATACCCCGCGCGACACTCGGGCTGATCGCTCTGAGTCCGTTGTGGGCATCCGTCAGGTTGAGTCCAGTGGACAGGCGGAACTGCAAAGCAGCCGTGCGCAGCACCAATCTCTTGAGCCAGCCCACCTGGCTACGATCATCAAGGAAACGGGATCCGAGGACAAGCTCGGTTTCCCCTGAGAGGATGCGGTTCGACATGTCAACCGCATCTTCTACCCGGTGCTGGCCATCTGCATCGAACGTGATGATGCAGTCCAGCTCCGGGTCCTGCAGGGCATACTCGAGGCCGGTTTGAAGCGACGCCCCCTGGCCTAGGTTGATCGGGTGCTTCACGACAACCGCGCCAGCTGCAGCAGCTACTGCTGCGGAGCTGTCGGTGCTGCCATCATCGATGCACACAACGTTCGGGAACTGGTGGAGCAGGCCCCTGACAACGTCGCCAACTACGGTGGCTTCGTTATACATCGGTATAACAATCCAGGAGCGGCTCACTGGTTTAGTATCCCATATCGCACACGATCACCGTGCCACATCAGTGTAATGGTCGGCCAACTCGGTGCTACTGCGCTGCAGGCTGCGATGCTCGACAACGAAATCCCTCGCCCGGCGATTCATCGAATCCTTGTCCCCCACCGGCATCGTCAACAGCTCTGATAAGGCCGAGGTCAACTCGTTGACGTGCCCTTCGGATATCAACTGGCCGGTCTCGTCGCTCACCATTTCAGAGATCCCTCCGCTGTCATAGGCGACGACAGGAGTGGCGCAGGCCTGGGCCTCAAGTAGGACGAGCCCGGCCGCTTCCCGGGTACCTGCAACCTGTTGACTCGGCGCCACCAGACAGTGCGCCAGCTGCATTTCACGGCGAACTCCCGCTCGACCCAGGGGGCTAAGAAACGTCACATGGGGCGAGTTGTCGGCGAGGGCGCGGAGTTCGGATTCCAACGGCCCTTGACCGACCAATCGCACCTGGTGTTCTTGGGTTTTGATGAGTTCCAGGGACGCCTTGAGCAGATCGCGCGCGCCCTTCTGCTCGTTCAGCGCCCCGACAAAGAGTAGAACAGGAGCTTCCCGATCTCTGTCGTCGCGCGCCTGCGGGACGAAATAGTCGGTGTCGATTCCCTGGTAGTGCACAACGATCTTTGATGCGTCCATCCCCGCCGAGACCGCCCTGTCCGCGAGGTACCCGCTGACCGCCAGGAGGCGGGAACTTGTCTGGTTGGCGGAGCGCACGTTGAGATGATGCCACCGCTGTTGCGCGGTTGCCGCCGGCTTGCTGAACACCATGACATCAGCGCCATGCAAAGTCGTCAGGAGGGGGGTGCCAGCACCGCGCGATGCACGAACCGCAGGGAGGGACCAGGTAGCGAAGTGCTGGTGAATGACATCCGGGTGATAGTTCCGGATTGCCCTGGTCATCAGGGGCATGAACGCCGGCATGATCAGTTCCCTTGGACGGAATCCCAATTGTGGAAAGGGCACGGCCTGGCGGATCATCTGACGCACTGAAGGATCCCTCACGTCAGCCACCAGGGTGAAGGCCTCGAAGTCGAATCTCTCACTAAGCAGCTCTGCGTGGGCCGTAGCAAAGTAGGTGGGAGGAATCCGCAAGGTGCTCTTGGTGATCGCAATTCTCACGGGGACTCCTCCTACGCTCACGGGTCCGATACCCGCCAATCGATGTCATCGGCGACCACTGTCACATCGCCGAATCGCTGTGAGGCCAGTTAGGCTGGTTCGATGACCACAGCAGTAGGCGGGCATGTCTAAATCCATGCAACCACAGATACTCTGCATTTCCTTCTCCGACATTGATTCGGATTCGCGGGTGCTGCGGCAGCTAAGGCTGCTACGGGAGGCAGGTGAGGTCACAACCGTCGGTTATGGCTCCGCTCCAGCTGGAGTCAAGGAACACCTGGAAATCGATTCCTCCCGCCCCTCGCTGCCACAGACCGTACCGGGGGTTCTCAAACTTGCGCTCCGTTTGCATAAAGCTGTCGAGTTACGCTCACCGGCCGAGCAGGATGCCCTGAAGCTCTTGGCCGGGCGGCAGTTTGATCTGATCGTTGCCAACGAGGCGCGCGCGCTCCCGTTGGCTCATGCAGTCGCGGCAGGAGCACCCGTGTGGGGCGACATGCATGAGTGGGCGCCCGAGGAGCGCACCCAGGTGCTCTCCTGGCGGGTCCTTGTCGCTCCCTATATGACTCATGTCTGCCGCCAGTATCTTCCAACTGTCAGCGCCGTGACGACCGTCAACCACTCGATCGCTGACCTCTATAAGGATCGGTTCGGAGTGCCCGTTGACGTAGTACGCAACTCCCTGCCCTTCACCCAGCTCGAGCCGTCACCCATGGAACCCGGCACCATCCGGTTGGTACACAGCGGCGGCGCTGTCCCCGGACGCAACCTGGAGAGCCTGATCAGCGCCGTCGCTCAACTCGATGACCGGTTCACTCTCGACTTTTACCTCGTGGAAGCGCGCGACGGCGGCAAGTACCTCCGCGCGCTGAAAAGCCTGGCTGGCGGTGACAGCAGGATCCGATTCCATCCTCCGGTGAAGCCCGAAGAACTGGCCCGCACCCTCAATGCCTACGACGTCGGCGTCTACCAGCTGCCCCCAGCCACCACCAACCAGCGTCTCGCTTTGCCCAACAAATTCTTCGACTTTGTCCAGGCACGCCTGGCCCTGGTTTTCGGTCCGTCCATCGAGATTTCCCAGCTGATCCGGGGACACGACCTCGGTTGGGTGACTGATGATTTCGATACCGAATCCCTGGTCAAAACTCTGAGAGAGCTCACTCCCGAGGACGTGCAGCGGTATAAACGCAACGCTCACGCCGCGGCGGCAATGCTTAGCTCTACCGAGGACGAAAAAACTTCCCGAACCATTATTGATCGCCTGCTGACAGCCACTAGCTAGTCCGCCGGTGGACTCGGACTCTCTCAGCCTTCTGAAGTATGGTGGCTACTGTTCCAAAATCGATGACCCAGGAGAATAAATGACGTGGTGGCAAGCTGCTCCCACAATCCTCAGTGCCCTGGCACTGATGTTTATCCCCGGTTACCTTATTGCCCGCTCCTGCGGCAGTAGGGGAATCACCGCAGGGGCACTGGCGTCCCCACTCACCATCAGCGTCATCGCACTGGGAGCAATCGCAGCGGACCTCGCCGGAGTGACGTGGAGTCTCTGGGTGTTGATCGCGCCCGTCCTCCTTCTCAGCGTGGGCGGAATATCCATCCGCCTCCTGTGGCGCCGCACTCATCCGACGACTCATTCCTCCCGCTCTGGAGCGCAGCACTCGGTCCAGCGATCCATCGCATTTGGCTCGGCACTTGCCCTCGCGGCCGTATTGATCGGGTGGCGGTTGATCGAAATCATCGCAGCTCCGGACAATGTCTCGCAGACGTACGACGCCGGATTCCACCTCAACGCACTGCAGTTCATCAGCGACACCGGCTCGGCTTCGTCCCTCACCTTGGGTGGTCTGACAACCAACGGCGCTGACCCTTATTTTTACCCGGCCGCCTGGCACGGCTTCGTCTCGCTGCTCATCCAACTGACGCAGGCGAGCATACCGGTGGCTGTGACAGCCTCGACCCTGGTGATATCGGCAGTGGTCTGGCCGCTGGGCTGCATGTTTCTGTGTACCCGGATCACCGGCAACCGTCCCATCCCGCTGCTGGTGACCGGTGCGCTCTCTGCAGCGTTCGGAGCATTCCCCTATCTGATGCTCGATTTTGGCGTTCTCTACCCGAATCTGCTGTCGATAGCGCTGCTCCCGACCTCGATTGGTCTCGCAGCCATGGTCCTGCGCTTGAGCGCCGACAACCATGAAAAATGGGCCGTGAGCCTGCTGGGGTTCTTCGGCACACTTCCTGGGCTCGCCTTGGCGCACCCGAGCACTTTGATGGCGCTTCTCGCCCTCATGCTGCCGATGGGCGCCGTCGCCCTGGTCCGGCATTGGCGGCACCTCCACCACACCCAGTCGAAGGCGTGGAGGTATCTCCCCTCGGTTGCCTCACTGATCGTTTACGCCGTGGCCGTGTATTTGTTATGGCTGCGACTTCGGCCCGGGGAGGCTGCCTCCGATTGGAAGCCATTCCAGACCCCGGCGCAGGCGTTCGGCGAGGTGCTCGCCTCCGCTCCTCAAGGTCGACCCATCGCCCTCATGCTGACCATCCTCGTCCTGGCTGGGATTCTCCATGTCCTCCAACGGAAGGGTGGCTGGTGGGGACTGTGCCTATTCATCGTGACCGGCTACCTGTTCGTGGTGGCGACAGCCTTCCCCCAGGACGACTACCGGGCGCTGCTGACGGGTGTCTGGTACAACGACAGCTTCCGCCTTGCGGCTCTGCTCCCGGTGACCACGATCGTTATTGCTGTGATCGGTGGGTCTTGGCTTGTCACAGCTTTCGTGGCGCGGATTCAGGCCTCGGCAGCGGGCGCCCACCGATCCGGCTACCGAGCGTCACTGCCAGCGGTTGTTGCGTTAGTGATCGCCATAGCTGTCATCACGGTCGGCTCGCAGGGCAAGCAGATGCGGGAAACAGTCACCACGGCTCAGGAGAGCTACGAGCTCACCGAAGATTCCGATTTCCTGTCCATCGATGAACGAACACTCATCGAGCGGTTGCCGGGCCAGCTACCCGACGACGCGGTCATCGCCGGCAATCCTTGGACGGGCACCGTCTACGCGTACGCACTGGCGGGCATACCAACGCTGACACCTCACGTTGGCTCGACCGGAGGCGACGAGAATTTGAAAATCCTGACCCGTCTTGACCAGGCTGGCTTCGACCCGGAAATCTGCCAGCTGGTCGAAACATTGAACAGCTACTACGTGCTCGATTTTGCGGGGCCGGAATTACACCTGGGCGACCACAACTACCCCGGTGTCGAGGACCTGGCAACCAAACCTGGTTTCCAGCTACTGGATTCTGAGGGCGATGCCACCCTCTACGAAGTAACCGCCTGTTAGGCCCTGGCTCCCCCGGTAGCCGCTAAATCGAGCCACCGCGTAGGTGGGCAACGGCGTCGTGGACTTCACCGTCGAAGACAATCTTCCCGTGTTCAAGGATGACTCCCCGCTCGCAGACCTGGGCAACGAGGTCCAGGTCATGACTGACGACGACCAGTGTCTTCCCTGCGGCAGCCAGTTCCATGATCTTGGCGATGCACTTCCGCTGGAACGGCTCGTCACCGACCGCGAGGATCTCATCAACGAGAAACACTTCAGGGTTGGTGTGGACGGCCACGGAGAAGGCAAGCCGCAAATACATGCCGGAGGAGTAAAACTTCACCTCCGTATCGATGAACTGACCGATTTCCGAGAACTCCACAATCGATTCAAAGAGGTCATCGATCTGTTGCTCCGTCATGCCCAGGATTGCGCCGTTCAGATAGACGTTGTCCCGGCCGCTCAGGTCCGGGTGGAAACCTGCCCCGACCTCGATCAGCCCGGCAACTCTCCCCCTGGTCCGCACGGTGCCGTCATCCGGCAGCATGACGCCCGAGATGTGCTTGAGCAGGGTCGATTTGCCTGAGCCGTTAAGCCCCAACAGAGCCACCGACTCGCCCTGGCGAACCTCTAGCGAAACGTTGTCGAGGGCATGAAACTTCTGGGACAGGTCGCCCTTCCGTCCTTTGACGAGCCAGACGAACGCTTCCTTGATGGAACGGGTGTGACGCAACACGAACTGTTTGGATATGCCATGTACTTCAATTGCAGTTGTCATTGTCACAGCTCCTGGGCGAAGCGGCCCTCGAGCCGCCGGAAGGTCCATTGGCCCAGAATGGTCACGAGAAGGGCCGTCGCCAGTCCAATCGGGAGCCACATGTCGAGCAGGTTCGGTGGCGCAGCGATCAACGGATCGGTGATCTCCGATGTGGTGGGAAGCCAGAAGGCAAAGTGAAACAGTTCAACTGCAATAGTCAACGGATTAGCCTGATAGATCACTAGCAGCACCGACGCCGTTCCCGCCGAGAATGCCGTTGCCAAGCCATCCCGCACCATGGTCCAGGTGTACAGCACCGGGGAAGCCCAGGTCGCGATCATCAGGAGCATATCGACGAAGTTCTCACTGTCCCTGAAATACACATTGGCGGCGCCGAAGAACAATCCCAGACCGGTGGCCAGCAACGCGACAATAGCGAAACCCACCACCGCAGCAAAAAGCTGGAAGAAGCCGGGTGTCCAGCCAGCGAACAGGCAGGCAACCAGCAGCACCAGCAGTTGTGGAAGGAAGTGCACCGCCGACACCCACACCGACGCCACCGGGAACAGTTCTCGGGGAAGATAGATCTTTTTGATCAACCCACCATTGCCCACCACCGAGCGTGAGGCGTTACCCAGCGCCTCATTGAAGAAGTTGATCAGCACAATGCCAGAGAACAGGTAAATGGCATAGTTCTCGGTGTTGCGGTTCATCCCCAGGAAAACCCCAAGCGCAAACCAGAACACCAGGAACTGCACTCCTGGCTTGACGTACGACCAGAGGATCCCCAGTACCGAGCCACGGTATCTGACCTTCAATTCCTTCGCGACCAGAAGCTTCAAAAGGAAGCGGGACCGTAGGACGTCGCGGAGACCAGCACCCAGACCGGGTGTGGTGAGTTCGCTGGTACTCAACCGCTATCCGCTCTTCTCGGAGTTTTCTTCGAAGGTCTTTTTCCAGGACTCGAAGGAGGTGATCTCTTCGGCAGCCGCCTTGTATCTGGCGCTCAACTGGGGCCAGTTCCGAAGGATTTCAGCGTTCAGCCGACCCGCTTCAGTGAGCATGGCACGCAGCTTTTTGGGATCCCTCTGGTACCAAGACGCTCCACTGCCTTCGGCGTTGGAGACAACTGCGCTGTCGTACTGCGACATCCGCCACCACTTGTTGTCCTGGTGCGCCACAAAGGCTTGCGGCCGTTCCCGGCTCGAGTCCTGCACCGGCTTGCTCAGCTGGCGTACGATCGTCTTTGCCGCCCACGGCACCAGCGTGGCATAGGAGGGAGCTTGGAAGCCCTGCCCCTGCCGCGGTGGTTTGTCCATCCGTGCCCCCGGGAAGGCATCAGGGTCAGTCTTGAACTGGGAATCAGGGAAGTCCTTGGACATTGCCCGGATGTCGGTGAGCTTGGTCGGGAGCACCTCATGGAGCTGCTCCGGACCCTTCAGGATGTCCTGGAGAGCCATGATCCTGCCCCGCGCCGTGTAGTACTGCATCGAAATCAGGTGCTTGATGTCCATGTACCCGGATTCACGAACCACACGTCCACCATGCTCGTAAGGGCTGTGGATCAGGGCGGCGATCATTCGGTTACGGGTGTGGAAGTAGGCCTGCCAGCCCACCAGGTCGTCCTTGTCGATCCAGGAGACGTGCCACACCGCCGAGCCTGGCATGGATACGGTCGGGTAGCCCGCGGCTTTGGCGCGCAGCCCGTATTCGGCGTCGTCCCACTTGATGAACACGGGTAGCGACAAGCCAATGTCGCGAATAACTGTTGTGGGGATCAGGCACATCCACCAGCCGTTGTAGTCCACATCGACCCGGCGGTGTAGCCAGGGCGTGTGGCGAAGGTTGGAGCGGACAAAGTCATGGCCCAGCACCTGACCGGCCACTGGCTGGTCCGGCTGGAAGCGCCACGGGTTCACTGTCTCACCAAAGGTGTGGAGAACGGTTCGGTTGTACAGGTCGAACATGTGCCCGCCGACGATGGTCGGAGTTTTGCAGTGATCCGCGAAGGTCAACAGCCTGGCGATGCTCTCTGGCTCGATCACAACGTCGTCGTCGAGCAGCAGAGCGTAGTCGCTGCCGTTCTCCACCGCCTCGTACATGCCGCGGGCAAAACCGCCTGAACCGCCCAGGTTGGCCTGGTTGATGATCCGCAGTTTCCCCTGGAGTGCTGCTTCCACTTCGGCGAAGCCGGGCTGGTCTGCGACCTTTTGGGTGCCCTGATCGACAACCAGGATTTCCTTCAGGGGTGTCAGCGCCTCGGGGTGGTCTGCCAGGATCGAGAGGTTGTTGAGGCAGAAATCAGGTTTGTTCAGGGTGGTGATCTCAAGGGTGATCGACCCCTGGGCCGCGACTGAATGCGGCGCCTGCCACTCGGCTTCGTCCAGGACCAAGCTGCCGGACCCGGCCACGAGGTCGAACCAGTACCAGCCACCGTCCCCGAACGGGGCAAGGGACAGATCGAAGGTCGTCACTGACGAGTCAGTGACCCGCTTGGTTTCCACGTGTTGCAGGGAACCACGCGCGTTGGATTTGTAGACGCTGATTCCGCCGTCGCCCGTGGTGGCAACACTGAGTCGTACCGACTGGATTGTGGTCCAGCGGCGCCAGTAGCTGGCAGGGAACGCGTTGAAGTAGGTGCCGAAGGAGACACGCTCGCCAGACCTCACCAAGGTTGAGCGGCGGGACTTGAAGTCCTCGGCATGAATTTCCTTCGCATCGCCGCTGCGCGCCGACCCGACACCCTGGGGGGAAACGCTGCCGTCCATGGTGTTCAGCTGCACACTGAGTGCACTTCCCGTGTCCATGTAGAGCGGCGCCGTGTCGAGGTCACTCTGATTGGGCAGGACGACGCGCTGGAGAGTCTGCCAGGCTGATCCGCTGCCACTATCGGTAGTCGTCGTGTTTGCGTCGCTCATGCGTCTACCCCTCCGCTTTCGAGCTTGGTGCCGCCGGTGAAGTGCGGCTTGAGTTTGTTGTCGTACATGGACAGCGCTGAGCCGATTGCCATGTGCATGTCAAGGTATTTGTAGGTACCCAGCCGGCCACCGAACAGCACCGATTTCTCACCTTTGGCGAGGTCGCGGTACGCGCTCAGCTTGGCACGGTCATCGCTGGTGTTCACCGGGTAGTACGGCTCGTCGTCTTTCTGCGCAAACCGGGAGAACTCGCGCATAATGACGGTTGCGTCCTTGGTGTAATCCCGTTCGGGGTGGAAATGACGGAACTCGTGGATCCGTGTGTAGGCCACATCCTCATCCGGGTAGTTCATCACTGAGCAGCCCTGGAAATCCTCCACTGGGAGAACCTCTTCTTCCAAGTCAATGGTTCGCCATGACAGGTCGCCTTCGGCGTAGTCGAAGTAACGGTCGACCGGTCCGGTATAGATCACGGGAACCTGGCCCAGAGTCGCTGCCCGGGAGAACTCGTGATTGTCATCGAAGAAGTCGGTGTTGAGCTGTACCTGGATGTTGGGGTGGTCTGCCATCCGTTCGATCCACGCCGTATACCCGTCTACGGGCAGACCCTCGTACTTGTCGTTGAAGTACCGGTTGTCGTACGTGTAGCGGACCGGGAGGCGGGAGATGATCTCCGCGGGTAGGTCCCGGGGATCGGTCTGCCACTGTTTGCCTGTGTAATGTTTGATGAACGCCTCGTAGAGCGGCCGACCAATGAGCTGGATCCCCTTGTCGTTGAGGTTCTGCGGGTCGGTCCCCGCCAGTTCCCCGGCCTGCTCCTGAATGAGCGCCCGCGCCTCGGCAGGCCCGTAGGAGGACCTGAAGAATTGGTTGATCGTGCCCAGGTTGATGGGCATGGGGTAGACCTCGCCCTGATGGCTTGAGTACACCTTGTGCACATAGTTGGTGAACTCGGTGAACCGGCTCACATACTCCCAGACCCGTTCGTTGGAGGTGTGGAACAGGTGCGCCCCGTACCGGTGGACCTCGATGCCGGTTTGCGCTTCCTTCTCGCTGTAGGCATTACCACCAATGTGGTGACGACGGTCAATGACCGCTACCTTCAGGCCGAGCTCGGTGGCCGCCCGTTCAGCAATGGTCAGGCCGAAAAAACCCGACCCTACGACAACGAGGTCAACGTTCACAAACACTCCTGAATTGTTGGGGGCAGCGCTGACTACTCAGCGCTCTGCCTGCACAAGATTACCGGAGAATCGTGTTGCGCCTTGTATTTGGGCCACTGGGCAACCGCTAAAGTGGAACCCATGCGTATCCTTAGCGTCGTTGGCGCACGCCCACAGTTCGTCAAGCTCGCCCCCATCGCCGCAGCAATGAAGGGCCAGGTTGAGCACATCATCGTTCATACTGGCCAGCACTACGACTCCCTGATGTCGGATGTGTTTTTTCAGGACCTAGCCATTCCCGCCCCGGACTACAACCTGGGTGTGGGATCGGGCAAGCATGGCAAGCAGACCGGGGCGATGCTCACCGGACTTGAGGAGATTTTCGAGCAGGAACGCCCTGACATGGTGCTCGTCTACGGAGACACCAACTCAACTCTCGCAGCAGCCCTCGCGGCTGTAAAACTCCACATTCCGGTGGCGCATCTCGAGGCGGGTCTCCGCTCGTTTAACCGCAGGATGCCTGAGGAGCACAACCGGGTACTGACTGACCACGCCTCCGACCTCCTGTTGGCACCCACGGAAACAGCGATGGCCCATCTTGCCACTGAGGGATTGGCGCCGAAGAGCGTGCTCGTTGGCGATGTGATGACCGATGTCCTGTTCAAGACCCGTGATTCACTGGTGTCGCAGAACGAGCCGCTACCGACCGGGATGGTCAGTGGCGGCTACTACGTGAGCACCATTCATCGACCGGACAATACAGACGATCTGGGCCGACTCCAGCAGATCGTCACTTCGCTGTCTGAACTCGACAAGCCGGTACTGCTGCTGGCTCACCCACGCCTGGTGGATCTCGCGGCACGCCATGGCATCGAGCTGGAAACCGGTTCCATCCGCGTGGGCCAGCCGTTGGCTTACCCCGGACTGATTAATGCCGTGATGAACAGTGCTGGCGTCATTACCGACTCGGGCGGCCTGCAAAAGGAAGCCTTCCTGCTGCGGGTGCCGTGCACCACTATCCGCCCAGAGACTGAGTGGGTGGAGACGGTCGAGCTGGGCTGGAACGTCCTGGTGTCCGAGGATCTGAGCGTCCTGGCAGAGACGGTGCAGCGCCCACAGCCATCCCCTACCGCTGCCGCGCCTTACGGCGAGGGCGACGCAGCCCTTGAGGTAGTGCGCGCCCTACTGGTCAGGTAACGGAGCGCAGGACCACTGCCGCTGCGCGTTGACCTGTCAGGCGCAGCGAGGCATGATCCTCGACCCACGCCGAGCGCGCTGCCCGTCCCTCATCGCTCTGACGAAGCATAAGGGTCATTTTCTCGGCGACTGCTTCAGCAGAGAACTCGACTGCGAGCCCGAGTCCATTGTCAGCGACCATGCGTGCGCAGTCACCCCCACCGGCGTAGATCACGGGAGTTCCGCAGGCTGCCGCCGCATAGATCTTGGTAGGTTTGGCGAAGTCATATCCCTGGTCCGGCACGATACTAACCACTGCGGCCGTCGCTCCTCGGATCCATCGCGCTGCTACCGCGGGCTGAACCACTCCACCGAAGGTAACCCTGCTGGGCGCCACGTCGTCCGCTAGCTGGCGCAGTTCGGTCTCTGCAGAGCCCTGACCAAAGAAATGGAGCTGAACTTCCGGAAATTCCTTGGCGACCAGCGCGATCGCCTCAATAAAGATGCCAGCGCCCTGCCACTCCGACATCGTTCCGGTGTAGACGAAGTATGGATAGTCAGCCGGGGCTGACTCACCGTCACGGGTGAATACTATCGTATCTACCCCGTTGTTGACCACTGTCAGACGCTGCGGATCCACATCGAAGGCAGCAATCTGGTCGGCTACTCCGTCGGAGATGGCGATCACGGTGCTGGCTTTCCGCAGGGCGTGCCCCTCCAGGAAGCGCATGCAACCAATCACCCACCGGGGCGCCTGGATGGCGACGAGGGCATCCGTCCAGACATCGGCCGCGTAATAAACATAAGGCCGACGGCGCAGGATCGAGCTAAGCGCTACCATCACTCCTGTGGTGGGAGGCGGCTCCGAGACGACGACGTCGGCCCTCGACAGCAGGAGCCTGAAGAACAGGGGAACGTCGAAGGACATGTATTGCACATAGCCCCTGACATTGCCGCCAGCGTCGCGTAGCACCGGCCACCGTGAGACGTCAGGACGCCGTGCGGTAGCGGGTGTCTCTTTAGGCGGCTGGGTCGTCAGCACCCGGACCGATGCTCCGGCCTCACGCAGACCGCTCACCAGTGCCTCAAGACGAAAGGCTGCGGCGCCTACCTCGGGGGGAAACAGGCGAGTGGCGACCAAAACCCTGAGCTTCACGCAGAGAGGCTTATCATCGACATTGTTGTGGCCGATTCGATGATCGCCTCTGCTACCCGGAGGGTGTTGAGTCCTTCGCGCATGGTGACGATGTTGTTGGAGGTGCCTAGCACGGCATCCCTGAAGGCCTCGTGTTCGGACCTGAGGGGTTCGCGTTTGGTCAGGGCAAGGCGGGTGATGTTGCCTTCGGAGACTCCCCTGAAGTTGGAGACGGCTTCCCACTCGGTGTTGATGGTGCCGTTTTCGAAGAACGTCAGGTCAGCGGTGAGGGTATCAGCGACGAACGCGCCCTTCTCCCCCGTCACCACGGTGAGGCGTTCTTTCATCGGGGAGAGCCAGTTCACCAGGTGAGAGGTGATCACGCCGTTCTCCAGCTGGCACGACGCGGTGACCATATCCTCGTGTGGGCGCCCGGACCGGGTGCTGGTCAGCGCGGAGACTGATGCAAAGGGTGATTGCGCGAGCCAAGCGGTCAGATCAATGTCGTGGGTGCCGAGGTCCTTCACGACGCCGACGTCGGCGATGCGGGACGGGAACGGGCCCTGACGGCGGGTGGCGATCTGGTAGACCTCCCCGAGGTCCCCGTTCTCAATCCTGGCCCGCAGTGACTGCAACGCAGGGTTGAACCGCTCGATGTGACCGACCGCTCCGACCAGGTTGCGCTCTTCAAAGGCGTCCACGAGGCGTTGCCCGCCGTCGATGGTCGAAGCGATGGGCTTCTCGACCATGGTGTGGATTCCTGCGGCCGCCAACGCCAGCCCGACTTCCTCATGGAGCCCGGTCGGGACAGCGCACACAGCCATGTCGATGCCCTGGTCGATGAGCTCCTCGACCGAACCGCAGACCGGCAGAGACCCGGCGACACCGTGCGGGTCGCCGAACGCGTCGGCGACAGCGATGAGTTCGAGGCCTTCAACTTCCCGGATCACCCGGGCGTGATGGCGTCCCATCATGCCGAGCCCGATCAAACCGACTTTCAGAGCGGCCATGCTCAGGCTCCTGCCGTGGTCAACGCGTTGACCGCTTCGACGATACGTTCCAGGTCTTCCTGGTCCAGCGACGGGTGCACCGGCAGGGAGAGCACTTCCTGGGCTGCGATCTCCGTGTTGGGCAGGTCCTCTTCTCGCATGAAGGACGGCAGACGGTGGTTCGGGATCGGGTAATACACTCCCGAACCAATCTGGTAGTCCTCCTTCAACGCTGAAGCAAGCTTGTCCCGGGCAGCAGCGCCACCATCGACCCGCACCGTGTACTGGTGGTAGACATGCTCTGCTCCGGCAGCCACGACAGGGGTGCCGACACCGGTGAGATTCGCATCCAGGAACGCAGCATTGGCTTTGCGCTGGGCCGTCCACCCCATCACCTTGGTCAACTGGACCCGCCCGATCGCAGCATGCAGGTTGGTCATCCGAGCGTTGAAGCCCACCAGCTCGTTCTCATACTGGCGTTCCATCCCCTGGTTGCGGAGCAACCTCAGGTTTCGTTCAACGGTCGCGTCGCCGGTGGAGACCATGCCGCCCTCACCCGAGGTCATGTTCTTCGTCGGATACAGCGAGAACATGGCGAAGTCCCCGAACGTGCCCACCTTCCGGCCGTCCAGGCCCGCACCGTGAGCCTGCGCCGCGTCTTCGAACAAACCAATCGAGTGCTTATCGGCCAGGGCCCGGAACGCAACGATGTTCGCGGGGTGCCCGTACAGGTGCACCGGCATGATGCCCTTGGTACGGTCGGTAATCAACGACTCCACGTGGGCAATGTCCAGGCAGTAATGATCCAGCTCAATATCAGCGAAGACCGGTGTCGCACCAGTCAGTGCCACCGAGTTGGCCGTCGCGGCGAACGTGAAGGACGGCACAATCACCTCATCCCCCGGGCCCACCCCCGCAGCCAACAATCCCAGGTGCAGCCCGGACGTCCCGGAATTCACTGCCACAGCCGCCCGACCATCCAACAGGACGTCGGAGAACTCGGTCTCGAAAGACGCCACCTCGGCGCCCTGCGCGAGCATCCCCGAAAGCAGTACCGCATCCACCGCTGCCCGCTCGTCGTCCCCAACAATCGGCTTCGCTGCCGGAATGAACCCTTTACTCATGCCTCTACCCCTACTGGTTTCAGTATTGAACTCGCTGTTAAATCCGCTGCTGTTGAACCCGCTGCGGGTGTCGTTTCCTCGTACTGTTCCCCGGTGGCCGGGCACACCCAGGTACCCGCCTCGTAGCGCAGCGGGTGGCCGGCCTTACCGACCCAACCGACCCGTTTCGCCGGCACCCCCACCATCAGGGCGTACGCCGGAACATCCTTGGTCACGACGGCGCCCGCCGCCACAGTGGCCCACTCACCGATCGTCACCGGTGCCACACAGACGGCCCGGGCACCAATCGACGCGCCGTCGCCGATGGTGACGCCGACCGGGGTCCAGTCGTGGGCGCTCTTGAGTTCACCATCCGGTGACACAGACCGCGGGTACGTGTCATTGGTCAACACCACCGCCGGGCCGATAAACACCCCACGACCCAACGACGCCGGCTCATAGACCAGCGCGTAGTTCTGGATTTTCGTATTGGCGCCAATCTGAACGCCGGTCCCGATATACGCCCCCCGGCCCACGATGCAGTTCTCGCCCAGGACCGCGTCCTCACGCACCTGAGCCAGATGCCACACCTTGGTCCCCTCACCCAAGGTGGCCTGGGCGGACACGTCAGCGCCGTCAGCTATGTAACTCATCGAGTCCTTCTTCCGTTGTGAAGCGCGTGCCGCAAAAAGATCAGGCCTTGCCGATGACCCGGTAAAGCACGCCGTCCCAGTGCTCAGCGGAACTCACCCGACGCCCATCGATGAACGCCTTCACCCCGGGAAGATCAGCCGGACCCAACGACGCATACGACTTGTGGTTGGCCTGCACCACGGCAGCATCGATCGGCTCACCCAGGTGGTACGCCTCGAAACCCAGACGCTGTAGTTCCTCATCCGTGTACATCGGATCATGCACCAACGCGGTAGCACCACGGGCCTTGAGCGCATCAACGGCAGCGAACACCCCGGAAAAGGCCGTCTCCTTCACCTCACCGCGATACGCGGCGCCAAGCACCACCACCCGTGCACCCTGCAAGTCGCCATACGCACCCTCAAGGAGCCCGATCGTGTAGTCCGGCATACCAGCGTTAGCCTCACGCGCGGCACGGACCACCGTCGCATCAGGGTCATTCCACAGGTACAACCGCGGATACACCGGAATGCAGTGACCGCCCACCGCGATACCCGGCTGATGGATGTGGCTATACGGCTGCGAGTTCGACGCATCGATCACCTGATAAATATCAATCCCGGTCGTCGCCGCGAACCGGGCAAACTGGTTAGCCAACCCAATATTCACATCCCGGTACGTCGTCTCAGCCAACTTCGACAGCTCCGACGCCTCAGCGGAACCCAAATCCCAGACACCATTGCCCCGGACCAGATTGGGGCGGTCATCGAAGTCCAGGACAGCCTCATAAAACTCAACAGCAGTCGCCGCGCCGGCCGGGGACAACCCACCCACCAGCTTCGGGTACTTCCTCAAATCTTCGAACACCCGGCCAGTCAGCACCCGCTCAGGGGAGAACACCAAATGGAAATCCTCACCCTCGACCAGACCTGAACCGGCCTCAAGCATCGGCTTCCACCGCGTCCGGGTCGTACCCACCGGAAGCGTCGTCTCAAATGACACCAACGTGCCAGGCGTCAAATGCTTCGCCAGCTCAGTCGTTGCCGCATCCATCCACCCGAAATCAGGCTTGGCATCCTCATCAACGAACAATGGAACCACCAACACCACAGCATCAGCGCCAGGCACCGCATCCGAGTAATCAGTGGTGGCCCGCAGCTTTCCCGCCGGAACCAGTTCCGTCAGCTTCTCCTGCAAATGGGCTTCACCCGGGAACGGCTCAACTGCCTGGTTCACCAACTCCACCACCTGTGCGTTCACATCCACGCCGACCACCTCGTGGCCCTTGGACGCGAACTGCACGGCGAGCGGAAGCCCGATTTTCCCAAGCGCAATAACAGCAATCTTCACGAAACAATGACCTTCTCTAGTGGCAGGTAACGAACATGTCCAGCCGGACCCAGTAGTCAAGCCTATAGGCACACAGGGAAAAATGCCTGATCTGAGCTTGTCCACTTTCCGCCTCGTCAGGCTGCCCGACCTGCCACCTGCCGATAGCGTCGGTGACAGAAAACGTCGGATCCCCGTCGAAGGTCTGCGCTCATGCTGCTTCACCTCACACTTGTTTGGGCACCCTGTCCTTCGGCGCCGCCACAGGGCGGGAGGGTTGAGCTGGTCGTTGACACCTCGTTGGTCAAGTCGGCCCTGGCGCTCAGAGATGCTTTGTGTGCTGACTACAACACGGGGGCATGCAGCGTCGCGGGTCAGCCTCTCGAGGAACTGATCCTCGGCATGGCGCCCTTGGTAAGTGGTGCAGTGCTGGTGGCAGGTGGTAGCGCCCCTTGCCCGGACCGGCCCCGGGGTGGACCGGCACCGTCACACCTGGTCTTTGTTGTTTGTTCCGGTCCGGATGCTGGCCAGCTGATCGGGCTCACCCGCGGTACCTACTCGGTCGGACGCAAGGGAACTGACATTGTCCTGGACGATCCTGAGGTATCGCGGGTCCACGCGCTGCTGACCGTCGAACTCAATCGTGTCCTGCTGCGGGACGTCTCCTCAGACAACGGGACCTGGGTTGATGATTCGCCGATAGATGAAGTGACCGTCTCGGTCACATCCAGGATCAGACTAGGGGGTAGCCGGTGCCGTCTCTCACTGGCCGATCAGCCCCCGCCGGGCGAACCGGTTCCCCAGCTTGCAGAGCCCCTTGAAGTAGCGCGCCCGCACTCGGTCACCGCAAATCCCGCGATGCTGGCTGCCGCCCTGCTGCCGCTCGCTCTGGGCGTAGGTCTAGCTGTGACCACCGGGATGTGGCTTTTTCTGGGCTTCAGCGTGCTGTCGGCCGGGGTCGGCTTGGCTCCACTGGTGGCCCGCCGCCGTGCACGCCGTATTTTCGCCGCCGCCCTGGCCCAGGCAGCCGAGGTAGACCGCGATCGACGACGGGCCGTGTCCGACGTCGGGTGGTTGGCTCTGCAGGCCATCGCGTCGCCCGAAACCGATCAGGAAGCACACCGTACGACGGACGGAGTCCCGGTCTATGTGCGGTTTGGGGAGGGGCTTCAGCAGGCGAATTTGGTGGTCAAGCCGGCAGGCTCAGTTTACGCCCCGCCATTGTTGACTGATGCTCCGGTCGTCGTTGAGCTAGCCTCCAGCGGAGCATCATGTCCTGTGCCCGAGATCAGTGTTTCCGGCTCCAGACACCACCTGCAGGGACTGGCTCGATCGCTGCTGCTTCAGCTCAGCCATTCGCCCGGAGCCGCGATCTGCGTCGGAACCTACGAGGAACTGCCAGTGGATGCTCGCTTTCTACCTGGCATCGTCCTGGCTGATACGGACACGGCACTGACCGAACTTTCCCGGGCCCGCGCCTCGGTCCCGGTGCTCCTGTTCGGCTCATGTGCACGATGGAATCCGCCGAGGGGACGGTTAGCGGCGGTTTTCAGGTTTGGGATCAGCCCTGGGCAGGAGCTGCCCTCAGGTCCGGACAGGTGTTCAATGCGGATCAAGCTTCGCGACGGTGAGGCGGACCTGCTGGCCGACGGGTATCAGAGCAGTTTCCGCCCTGACCTGGTGAGTAGTCGGTCGTTCGGCCGACTTACCCGCGCGCAGGCCAGCCGGGCGTTCACTGATGTCCGTGCGCCGGTGGCGAGTATTGGCCAGGATTTCCCCATCCCGTTTAGCCGGTCCAGCCTCGCCCGCCTTGCGCCAACCGCACCTGAGCAGGTGATCCACACCTGGGCCAGGCCCTCGCCAGGCCTGGCCGCGCCAATCGCCCCCAGCGCTGCGGGCGCCCTGAGTTTTGACCTGGTCGCGGACGGACCACACGTGCTCATCGCGGGGACTACTGGATCGGGTAAATCAGAGCTCCTCAGAACGCTGGTTCTTTCCATTGCGCTCCACCACAGTCCCAACGACGTGAACTTTCTCTTCATCGACTTCAAGGGTGGTGCTGCGTTACGGATTCTCTCCGACCTGCCGCATTCCGTCGGTCTGCTGACCGATCTGTCGGCGGCCGCGGTGGCGCGAGCGCTGAAGTCCTTGCTGGCGGAGATCAAGCGACGGGAGCAACTCTTCGCCCGCTATCTCGTCGGTGATATCCGCGAGTGGCCGGACGCCGACAGACCAGCGCTTCCCCGCCTGGTTCTGGTCATCGATGAGTTTCGCATGCTCGTGGACGAGGTTCCTGGTGCGATGGCGGATTTGATGCGCGTGGCCACGCTCGGGCGGTCCCTGGGCATTCACCTGGTCATGGCAACCCAACGCCCCCAGGGGGCCCTGTCCCCTGATATCAGGGCCAACGTGACCGCCACCATGGCGCTCCGGGTCGGATCAGCCCTTGAGTCTCACGACCTCATCGGATCCGCAGCGGCATCCGCTATCCCGGTGGATGCACCTGGGCGAGCCTTCCTGAAAAGGGGATCCGGGAACCCGATCGAATTTCAGACTGCCTCAACAGGGGCAGTCGAGATCGAGGGTGTGACCGGTTCTGGAGTTGTCGACCTCGCGAGTCACCTCCGTCAGCCAGAAGCCACCAGCCCAATCACGGTGCCGGGCGACCAGCGGACGGCGACTCCCCTGCCCAAAGCGCCTGACCTGGCGACACGGCTGGTGACTGTGCTGGCTACCGCCGCGGCGATGAACCCGGGCGCTCCGCTGCACTATCCGGTCTTGCCCGAGCTACCTGCGGTATTGCCACCATTTTCAGACCTGGCCAGCCCGCCAGACACTGTCCCCTTGGGGCTCCTTGACTTGCCGGAGCAGCAGTCCCAACGCCAACTCCAGTGGTCCCCTGGTGAGCACTCTCATCTCGCGCTGGTTGGCTGCCGGCCGGGTGGCACTTCCGATGCCCTGGTACACCTCGTCGACCAGCTGGTGCACCGACTACCGGACCATCACCTGTATCTTCTCGACGGCGACGGAAGCCTCAGGTGGGTGGCCACGGCCCCTCAAGTAGGCGCGTATGTCGGCTCGCCGGAGATCAAACGAGCTGCACGCGTCCTCAGACTGGTATCCGAGCAGGTCACTACCCGGCTTTCGCATTCGCTAGGGTCCGGCAACGGTGCTCTGCCCAGCCCTGGGCTAGTTGTGGTCATTTCCGGATGGGGCCGCTGGGCGGGAGCGCTCCGAAACAGTCGCTGGGCTTGGGGCGAAGGACTCTTGCAGGACATTGCCCGGGACGGCCCTGCCGCCGGTACCACCCTGGTGGCTGCCGGCGGACGTGAGCTGACAACTTCCCAGTTTTTTACTCTGATTCACAATCGATTGTATTTCCCGCTCGGCGCAGGCCGAGAGTCAATTCTGACGTGGCCAGCACATGTGCCAACGGAAGATCTCCCGGGCCGCTGTCTGGCTCAGGGGCCGATCGGGTCCACAGCGGGCGCTCTGGGACAGGTGGCCCTCGGACGAGCGACCGAATCCGCCCTCAACCTTGCCACCGGCCCTCGGCCGACGAACCAACCCTTCCGGGTGCTCCCTCTTCCCTCGGTGGTCCATGAATCCGCCGACCTGTTCAAAGCCCCGGTTGGTGGGCCCCTGCGCGTCCCAATCGGCGTCGGCGGCGACGAGCTGGGAGTGGTTTACCTCGAACCGACCAGGGGTTCGGTGTTCCTCGTCCTGGGCAGCGCAGGTTCAGGCCGCACCACCCTCCTGAACCGGATCGCGGCGTCGGTACCCACCGGAACGAAATGTCTGTGTCCGGGTTCGGAGACCGAACCGGACTCTTTCTGGAGGGACCTCGACCTGACCCCGCGCGGAGGTGTCGAGCCACCTGATGCGTTGCTCCTGATTGATGACGCCGATCGACTCGCACCCGAGACGCACCGCCATCTCGCTGCGCTGGCCACGGCGGGTTATCGGCTCATTCTTACGGCCCTGAACAACCCTGCGGTCACCAGAATCCCGTTGGCAGTCCAGGCACGATCAGCAAGGACAGGAATGGTGCTGTCCCCCCGGCAACCATCCGACGGGGACTTTTTCGGGGTACGACTGGACTGTGATGATCACCCCACCCCGGGGCGTGGGTTTCAACTGGGCAACGGTGACCCATGCGAGGTCCAGATTGCCCTCCCCCCTAATTAGAGAACCTTGGGGTTGTCGGCTGTACGCGTCGTGTGGGCGAGAACTGGCTTGGTGAACAGCAGCAGGACGACTGCCGCCGCAGGGAGTAATAGCGCAACGCCCACCATCACGACACCGGCTGACAGCGTGGGCACGGCGATCACGATCATAAAGAGTTGGAACACCAGGGCAGCGGATCTCGTCCAGCGGTACCCGCGGAGGAGGTGGTAACTAACGAACAGCAGCCAGATCGCGAGAACCACCAGGAATACCATCGTAAAGACCGCCCCGCCGAGCGACGTCGGCGTACTGGTAAGGAGGCCGTACAGGTACCATCCGGCGGCGGTGAACAGCCCGAGGGCCTCCAGCAACAAAATTGCGGCGATAAGTATCGCTCCGGCCGGACGGGCAGGGCTGGAGGGTGGTTCGGGTGTTGCCTCTCCAATTGCGCCCGCCATCAGCACGCCGCTCGAGGGAAAGTCGTTCGTTTTAGCTGCGCTTTCTGCATCAACGTATCCATATCATCTAGTCAATCGCCGGGAACGATTTCCGCACCCCAAATCCTGGGTCCAGCCGTCGAGGCTTGTGGTTTCTCAAGCCTAGTCATGATGATCCTGCCGAGCATCCGAGGTCTTGACACGAAGGCAGTCACCCGACATAGTCGAATGAAAGTCACGCATTGATTTTGTGCCAGCTGCTAATGGCTGTGACGTATAACTCACCAGATTGCACAATTTACGGCTTGTTTCCTCTTGTTTGAGTCGATTTAACGTGACAGCCTTGAGGAAGAAGCAACCGGGGGCCGTACTGGCCCCTTTACTATGTGGCCGTTCGTGAATGTTTTCACAAGCACGGATCGCCGAAGGAGAAAGTGATCGTACATGGATTGGCGTAGCCGCGCTGCATGTCTGGATAAGGACCCGGAGCTGTTTTTCCCGGTCGGAAATACTGGGCCTGCCCTTCTTCAGATCGAAGAAGCCAAGAGCGTTTGCCGTCGTTGTCAGGTGGTTGACACCTGCCTTCAGTGGGCCATCGAATCAGGACAGGATGCTGGAGTCTGGGGTGGACTGAGTGAAGATGAGCGCCGCGCTCTCAAACGTCGTGCCGCTCGGGCCCGACGCGCGTCCTAACATCCCCAGCGGTCACGAACGCTGACCGGATATCGACTACAAGACCGGATCGCCATCTCAGGGTGGCGATCCGTTTTTGTTGTCTTGCGCCGCGGGAACGGACTGCTGTCACGAGCGGTTGTCATGCAATCCCAGCTCAATAGACACGGCTGTCCCGCCGCCCTCCCGGGGCGCCCACTCGATGGTGCCATCCAACTCACTGGTAACCAGGGTTCTGACGATTTGAAGGCCAAGGCCCTCCTTGTGGTTCTCATAGGGCAGGCCGATCCCGTCGTCGGCGACGGTCACGTTGAGGATTTCGTCTCCGTCGCTGCCCTTCCGCCGATTGGCGAGGAGCCACACGGTACCGGTTCGTTCCGCGAGCCCATGCTCCACGGCATTGGTGACCAGTTCATTGATCACCAGGGCCAATGGTGTGGCGAAGTCACTGGGTAGTTCACCGAACGACCCTGCGCGTTCGGTCCGCACTACGTGGGCGGGGGACGCTACCTCGGCCGACAGCCGGAACTGCCGTGCAATAAGCTCGTCGAAGTCGACGCTCTGCGACAGCCCCTGCGAAAGGGTCTCGTGGACCAGGGCGATAGTCCCTACCCGGCGCATCGCCTGCTCCAGCCCCTGTTTGGCTTCGTCGCTCACCATGCGCCGCGATTGCATCCGCAGCAATGCGGCAACCGTCTGCAGGTTGTTCTTTACCCGGTGGTGGATTTCCCGGATGGTGGCGTCTTTGGAGACCAGTTCCATCTCCCTGCGGCGCAACTCAGAAACATCCCGACACAACACCAATGCGCCGAACCGGTCTTTCTCATCGCGCAGGGGTATGGCCCGCAGCGACAGGCTCACACCCCGTGATTCAATCTCGGTGCGCCAGGGCATCCTGCCGGTGACCACCAGCGGGAGGGTTTCATCAACCATACGACGGTCGGTGAGGAGCGAGGTGACTATCTCTGCCAGAGACCGACCCTCCAGGGTCTCAACGTCCCCGAGCCTTCTGAAGGCCGAGACGCCATTAGGGCTTGCGTACTGGATCACGCCTTCGACGTCCAGCCGAATCAAACCATCGCCAACCCGCGGAGCCCCGCGCCGGGAACCGGTGGGGGTTGCGAAATCGGGCCACAGCCCGAGCGTGCCCATTCGGAGGAGATCGTGGGCGCACTGGCGGTAAGTCAGTTCAAGCCGCGACGGCATTCGGGAGCTGGAGAGGTCCATATGCGTAGTCACCACCGCGAGGGTCCGGCCGTTCCGTACCATCGGTACCGCTTCGACCCGCATAGCCATTTCGGTGGTCCAGTTCGTGTCCCCGGAGCGTTCCATCTTTTGGCTCATCCACGCTTTGTCGACCAGCGGAAGCAGATCGGCTCGGATCCGTTCCCCCACGAAGTCCGTATGAAATACGGTGTGCGAGGTGGACGGCCGTACATGGGCCAGCGCCACGTAGCCACCGTCGTCCAGGGGAAACCAGAGCGCAAGGTCGGCGAACGCAAGATCAGCAACCATCTGCCAATCCCCCACCAGCAGATGCAACCATTCCGCATCGCCTGGTCCGAAATGCGCATACTCACGGATCGGGTCGGTGAATATTGCCACGAGCTGTCCGGCCTTACCGTCGCACGATCGAGCGGAGCAGCCGGAGCGCAACCGACAACGACGCCATATCGTCACGTTCGAGGCGGTTGATCTCGGCGAACATGTGTCGGGCTCGCTCCAGCATTTCGGCGTTCTGTTGCTCCCAGGCAACAAGCCGATCCCCCGCTTCAACATCCTGCATGGTCGCCGAAGCCTTCATCACGGAGACAGTCATATCGGCAATAGCCGAATACAGATCGTCGCGTAACGCTGCTCTGGCAAGCGCCTGCCAGCGGTCCCTCCGCGGAAGGGTGGTGATCCGTTCCAACAGGTTGTCGACAGCAAACCGGTCGTAGACGGCATAGTAGACCTGGGCGATGCGTTCAACTGGTTCGTCGATTCGCTGGGTGATCAGCGCGATATCGAGCAGACCGAAGGATTCGAACTGTTCGGCCCAGTGCCGGGCAATATCGTCAGGCAAACCCCACTCTTCTGCGCGGGTAAACCACTCGTGGACGCGCGCTTTGTCCCTCCCGCGTACGTAGTCGACAAGGTGGGTGCGTAGCGGGTCCATCAGCGGCTTGAACGTCGCGATGTCGTCGGCGACCGACGTGCCTTGACCAACATTGTTGACGAACCACCGGACGGCCCGGTCCAGTAACCGACGCATGTCAAGGTGGACGGCCGACCACCGTTCGGTGGGAAAGCTCGCCGGAAGTTCGCCCAGCGCGCCCACCAGGGCATCAAGGTCGTAGATTTCACGCAGTGCAACGAACGCCCGGGCGATGACCGGGCCCGACACCGAGGTCTCCTCCATCACCCGGAAAGCGAACGTGATACCCCCCATGTTGATCATGTCGTTGGCGATCACCGTCGAGATGATTTCGCGCCTGAGCGGGTGGGTATCGAGCTGGCTATCGAACCGCTCGGCCAGCTGTTTGGGGAAGTACTCCCTCAAAGTGCTGCCGAACCACGGGTCGTCGGCCAGGTCACTATTAGTGAGGGCCTTCGTCAGTTCAATCTTCACGTAGGCGGCCAGCACCGACAGCTCGGGTGAGGTAAGCCCCTGTCCGCTCTCAACGCGGGTCCGCAGTTCCTGCGTGGTGGGCAGCGCTTCAAGTTCACGGTTCAGGTCCGCGTTCGTCTCCAGCCAATCCATCAGGCGTTCAAAGCTGGGGCTCCACTCCACGACACGCTGCCGATCGTTCAGGAGCAGAACGTTCTGGTCGATGTTGTCTTTCAGGACCAGCCGTCCAACCTCCTCAGTCATCGAGTGCAGGAATTCAGCGCGCTCCGCGGCGGGTAGCGCACCCGTCCGGACCATCCGGTCAACGAAGATCTTGATGTTGACCTCATGGTCCGAACAATCGACTCCGGCCGAGTTATCGATCGCGTCGGTGTTCAGCACCACACCAGTCAGTGCAGCCTCGATGCGCCCCAGCTGGGTCATCCCGAGGTTCCCGCCCTCGCCCACTACCCGGGCTCGCAACTGGTTGCCGTTGACGCGGATCGCGTCATTGGCCTTGTCCCCGACTTCCGCATGGGTTTCGGTGGATGCCTTGATGTAAGTACCAATGCCACCGTTGTACAGGAGGTCCACGGGGGCGCAGAGGATGGCACGGAGGAGCTCTGGCGGGCTCAGCGTGGTGACTGACTCGTCCAGCCCAAGAGCCGCCCGGACCTGGGCCGAGATCGGCACCGTCTTGGATTGTCGTGGGTAGATCCCGCCACCTTCACTGATCAGTGCCGCGTCGTAGTCCTCCCAGCTTGACCGCTGGAGGCCGAACAGCCGGCTCCGCTCGGCGAATGACGCCGCCGCGTCTGGAGTCGGGTCGAGGAAGATGTGGCGGTGGTCAAACGCTGCGACGAGCCGAATATGCTCGGACAGCAGCATGCCGTTGCCAAAGACGTCGCCGCTCATGTCGCCGACGCCTACCACCGTGAAATCTTCGGTCTGGGTGTCGACCCCGAACTCGCTGAAGTGCCGTTTCACCGATTCCCACGCACCGCGGGCCGTGATGCCCATCTGCTTGTGATCGTAGCCGACCGACCCACCCGAGGCGAAGGCGTCCCCCAGCCAGAACCCGTACTCGGCTGATAGCTCGTTGGCGATATCGGAGAACGCGGCTGTGCCCTTGTCAGCTGCTACCACCAGGTAGCTGTCGTCACTGTCGTGCCTCACCACGCGGGGCGGGGGAACGACGGTTTCGCCGTCCTCGCCTGTCACCAGATTGTCGGTGATATCGAGCAAGGCGCGGATGAAGGTGCGGTAGCTTGCCTGCCCTTCAGCAAGCCAGGCAGCGCGATCCACCGCAGGATTGGGGAGCTGCTTGGCGAAAAATCCGCCCTTGGCGCCGGTAGGAACAATCACCGCGTTTTTGACCGTCTGAGCCTTCACCAGACCGAGCACCTCGGTCCGGAAATCCTCGCGGCGGTCGGACCAGCGCAACCCTCCGCGGGCGACCTTGCCGAACCGCAGGTGCACGCCCTCGACCTGAGGTGAGTACACCCAAATCTCAAATTTGGGGCGCGGGTGGGGTGCCCCGTCGATGGCCGAGGTATCGAACTTGAAGCTAACGTGGCGCTTGTCCTGGAAGTAGTTGGTTCTCAGGGTTGCGCCGATCAGGTTTCCGAACGTCCGGAGGACCCGGTCGGCATCGAGCGTGGGAACCTGTTCCAGCCCGGACTCCAGTGTGGTCCGCGCGCTGTCAGTGAGGGACACCCGTTCGGCTTCGCTGAGGTCCGGGTCGAACCGGGCTTCGAAAAGCATCACCAGCGCCCGGCTGACTGCTGCGTTGGCGAGCAGTGTGTCCGCGACAAAACCGTAGGAGTTGGTGTTCCCCATTTGCCGCATGTACTTGGCGTAGCTGCGCAGGATCACCACCTGACGCCAGTGGAGGTTCTCGCGAAGGACCAGGCGGTCGAACAGGTCGGACTCGGAAGATCCAGCCACGGCTGCTGCGAACGATTCTTCAAGCAGCCGTCCGGTGTGAACGGGGTCGATGCCCGCCGGGTACTTCAGGCCCAGGTCGTACAGGAAGAATTCCTTGCCGTCGGAGCGCTCAACCTCGAAGGGGCGTTCATCCAGCACCTCGAGTCCGAGATTATGGAGGAACGGGAGGATCTGGCTCAGGCTTTTGGGCTCCGTCAGGTACAGCTTGAGTCGGGCGTCCTCCTCCAGCCGTTCGCCTGCTCCCTCGGGGACATACACGTGCATGACCGGTGCGGCTGGGGAGTTCTTCTCGCACCGTTCAAAACGTTCGATGTCCTGAAGGGCGTCCTCCACCTCGTAGTCCACCCGGTAGCTGGCCGGAAAAGCTTCAGCCCACAGGCCAGAGACATCTTCGGCGGTACGCCGGTCGAAGCGTCCACGGACCACCTCATCGATACCTTCGGACCAGGACCGGGCGGCGCCCACCAGCCGTTGCTCAAGCGCGGCCGGTTCCACCGGGGCAACCTCAACACCTCGCGGCAACCTAATGCGGAAGAACAGCCGCGCGAGGGCTGATTCGCTGATCCGAGCCTCGTAGTCGATGGACTCGGCTTTGAAGGTCTGTCGCAGTTCCTGCTCGATACGCAGGCGCACCCCGGTGGTGTAGCGGTCTCGTGGCAGGAAGACCAGTGCCGACATGAATCGGCCGTAAATGTCTGGTCGCAGAAAGAGCCGTGTTCGGCGACGCTCCTGGAGCCTCAGGATCCCCATCGCCGTCGTGATCAGGTCCTCGACCTCGATCTGGAAGAGCTCATCGCGCGGGTACGTCTCGAGAATGGACAGGAGGTCCTTGCCCGAATGCGAGTCGGGTGGGAACCCGCACTGCAACAAGACGGCATTGACCTTGTCGCGCACAATCGGCACGCCACGCACCGAGCCGGTGTAGGCGCTGGTCGCGAAGAGCCCGATGAACCGGCGTTCGCCGTTGACGTTCCCCTGAGCATCGAATCGTTTGACGCCAATGTAGTCGAGATACGCGGCACGGTGCACCGTGGAGCGGGAGTTCGCCTTGGTGATGACCAGGGCTCGCTTCTCCCTGGCCTTGGCCTTCCCGGCGCTGGTTAGTTGCTGGATTTGGCGGCCGCCGACCGGGTGCCTCAACAGCCCCAGGCCGTGCCCGTCGGCAATCCGCAGAACGTCCTGGCCGTCGTCGTCGGTCAGAAGGTCATATTCCTTGAACCCGAGGAAGGTGAAGTTTCCGGCATCAAGCCAGGTCAGCAGTTCCCGGGCCTGGTCCAGGTCGGGGATGTCGGCGCCACCTGGAACGGAATCGAGGGACGCGGCGATCTCGCGGACCTTGCTGCGCATGGCGGGCCAGTCTTCGACAGCGGCGCGGACATCGCCGAGAACTTTGGTCAGCCCGGCAATAATCTCCTGACGACGGTTGTCGTCGAGGATCCGGCCTACTTCGACGGCGATCCATGACTCGATGTGGGCTGCGACGTCACCGTCGGCAATCAGGTGTGAGATGTTGGGCAAAGCGGCTGTGTCACCGCTGGACACGCCTGCCGAGGATGGTACCCGCTGCAATTTGTGCAACGCAGCGCTCTCCCGGTCCCGGGTGGCGATGAAGGTGGGGTGCATCACGAGCCGGATGGCGACCTGGTGGCGCACCAGTTCAGCGGCCACCGAGTCAACCAGGAATGGCATGTCATCGGTGACGATCATGATGACGCTGGCGTCGGACTGATCGAAAATGTCTACCGCCGCTTCACCCACCCGGCGGTTCTCAGCGAGACTACGATGCCGCAGGGCGCGCTCCTGGAGCGCTTCCGCCGCGTGTGCCTTGGCGTCCTCTTCAGCGAGATGTTCATAATAGTGACTGATGAACTCTCCGATAGAAGTGTCGGAACTTGGCTGGTCCGTCATGCTGGATCCAGACGACATGAAAACGCCTCCATAAAACGAATATTAAAGGCCGCTCCGTTGCGGCCCGTTACCCATGAGCCTAACGCCGTTGCGGGAAAACTTCACTTCGTTGTGGCCTGCTCCAAATGGCCGGCGCCGCCGTTGTTCAATCGGTACACCGGCAAGCGCTGCAATACCCTGGCGTAAGGGTGATCGGGGGGCGGATTCCAGCAATACTGAACCTCCCAGCAGGGCAGAATCAACGGTGGCGAACTCCGCTGGAAGGAAAGCGTCCACCTGCTGCACCGGACCGAACCGGTCCCAGGCTTCGCGGAGCTGACGCTCCGGTCCGCGGCCAACTGCAGCAGCCCGTACTTTGTTCAGGACCACCCGTGGGACAGTTCCCGGCACAAGAGCTGTCAGGTCCGCGAGCGCACGGACCAGGCGTGGCAGTCCGACGGCGTCTGCCGCGCCCACGGCGAAGACCGTGTCGGCCGTCTCCAGGCAACAGAGCGTGGCCGCATTCCGGCGGGGTGCGACAGTGTCGAAACTCAACTCCTCATCTGCCTCGAGGCAAAAGCCGCAGTCGATCACCGTCACATCGGCAACTTCGCGGGCGAGCTCAAGCACCCGGGTTAGCGCCGCTGGCCGTAGTTCGGTCCAGCGGTCGGCCCGGGTGACGCCCGTCAGGACACCAAGCCGCGAGCCCCGCACTGCTACCACCGTGATGGCCCGGCGTAGCCCCGCCCGGTCGAGTGAGCCCTGATCCGCGAGCCGGCAGGCCTGCGCGATGCCTGCAGATTCGTCGAGGAGGCCCAGGCAAGCAGCAACGCTGGCTCCATAGGTATCCGCATCGATCAGCAGTACCGCCCGTCCCTCAGCGGCGAGCTCGGCCGCGAGATTCACTGCCACCGTGGTGCGGCCAGGGGACCCCGTTGGCCCCCAGACCGCGAAGACCTCTCCGGTCCCGGTCGCCTCCGCGGTGGGGGATCCCTGCGGATCGACGTCGGACTCAAGCGCAGGTGTGGGATCGGCGTAGGACGTCCCACCAGCCTGAGGGATGCCGGGGTTACGGTGTCGCTGACCCGCAGACTCCACAGCTGCTTCAATGATTGATGCGAGGGTGACGGCAGCGACATCGCTTGTTGTGTGGCGAATGCCCAGTGCTTCGAGGCGGCGCCTGCTGTCGTCGTCGTCCGCCAAGGCAACAATGACGACCTCCGCGTTATCGAACCGATCGATCAGTGAAGAGGTTAGCTCCCCGGCATCCGCCGAGAGGATCACTGCGCGGGCAAGCCCCGTCTGGCAGACCGCGATGACCTCCGCTAGGTTAGTGCACCAACGGACTACCGTGACCGGACCCCGCAGATTCTCCAACCCGGTGACGCATTCCCGGGCCGCGCGCCCGCCCGTGACCACCGGGAGGTTCACGGCGAGCCGCCAGGGTTGAGGACAAGGGCAATTCGCGCCTCGTTGAGCAGGGCAGAGAGCAACTCGGGCAGTGTCTCATCGCCGACGAGAACATGAACCAGGGTTGGTCCCGTTCCCCCGCCAAGCGCTGACTCAGACATCGTCAATTCCGAGATCTCAGCAGCTTCCAGTAACTGGGTAGGAGGCTCCCAGGTGCCGCCCTCCCCCTCAAACGACACCCAGACATCAACCCGCGACCCGGTGGCGGTTCCCGCTGGCAGCGGATCGTCGATGGTCAGGCCCACCGGTTTGCGGTCCAGCTCATCGGCGGAGCCCAAGGCGGCCCGCGGCACCAACTCGCCTGCCCGCAGCAAGTGGGTGGCAACAGCATCCTCGGGGATCCCCTCCTCCACCCCAAGATAGGCCGGCTGGAGGTCGTCCAGCCGCACCGCCACAACTGTCAGGTCGGCGGGCAGCACCTCCGTGCCCACCGGGATGTCAGCCCGGGCAGCATAGACGCCGGTGGTCTGATCGGAGCTACCCACCACGGCGGTGACAGCGGCGATGGACGCCAGTACAAGCAGGAGGCCTATCAGGAGCCGGGGGTCCTTCCACGACGGCTTCCTCAACCGGACCGGGGGTTCATCTCGTTCCGGGGTCACTGCCAATAGGCTCACGATGGCCTCCTACAGATTCCGGCCGGCCAACCGTCCAGCCCCGGATAATTTTTGACCTTGTCCAGTAATTCTCGTGGACTAGTGCCGCAAAATAAATGCTTTGGAGCCAAATGCTTCCAAACTGTGGATAATCGGGCCAAACCCCTGGCGGTGATGGCAAGATTGGAAGTCAGCGGTATCGAAGGTGCAAAGGTTCTACGCAACGTGGAACGAAAGGCGGAAGACGTGGCCGAGAAGAGGTTCCTGACCCTCGCTGATGTCGGTGAGGTGTTGAACATTTCGTCGTCTCAGACATACGCCCTGGTCCGGTCCGGGGAGCTACCGGCTATCCAGATCGGTGGCAGAGGTTATCTTAAGTCGGCAGGCGCTTCGGAGGGATTTTTATGTCTCTGACTTGGGGAAATGATTGTTTTAGCGGGCTCCGGATGAGTGAGTATCGTGAGTTTCGAGGGGCTGCGGCTAGCATGTTCGTGATGAGGGAAGTAGCGAGGGCTGATGGCTGAGAAGAGGTTTCTGACCCTGGCTGATGTCGCTGAGGTTTTGAACATTTCCTCGTCCCAAACTTATGCTTTGGTTCGCTCTGGTGAGTTGCCGGCCATTCAGGTGGGTGGACGGGGTCAATGGCGTGTTGAGGCTCATAAACTTGAAGAGTATATTTCCGGTGCTTACGAGCGCACGGCTGCGTCCATTAAAGAATCCGCAGCGCAGGTAGGCGACGGTAACCGCTCCTAATGTGGCGATCCGAGAGGGATCACCGCGGCTTTTCCTGAACTTTCCCTCATAAGCATTTTGTTGATTCGTTGTGCGGCCCTGAGTTGGTCCTGACTCTCTTCCAGCTTGTCGTGCAGGAGGTCGCTGTTCGTTCCAGCTTCCTCCAGGTCAAGGCGGGCACGTTTGAGGGCCCGTTCTAGTATTGAGATGTGTGCTTTCAGCTCGGTGGGAGTCTCCAGTTCAAGCTGCTCGCCAATCCTGGCTTTGAGCGCTTTCTTGAGCTGATCTCGTTCCATGGTCGCTTTGGTGAGTCTGGCATTGAGTAGCGCGAGCTCATTGCGGAGGCTTGCGGGGCTGGGCGCACTGTTCCGGGTCCGGTTTTTCACTGTATCGGGGGCATGGGATTCGGTGCCCCCGGCACGACGAACGGCAACCAAGAGATCGGGCACGTTATAGATCAGCCAGGTACTTACTCCGGCCGCCCGGGCGATGCCTGCAACGGTTACCGGCCGGCCGCTCCGTGTCTGTGTTTCGAGGGTCCTGATCACCGCTGTGCGTCTTCTTTGGCTGTCGGCTCTTTTTGCCGCGATGAGTTTGGATGTCCGTTCATCGGAGGCGCTGGTCTTCGCGCTGTTGTGTTCTGTCATGGTTGTTTCGGCGTCAGCGGAAGCAGTTTCCGTGGAACCGCGGCGATCGGCTCCTCGGTGGGGGCGGTGGAAAGAGCCTGCAGGAGTTCGGTTGCCCGGTCGATTTCACTTTGTTCGGCTGGTGTGAGCCTGGTTTTGGTGTCGGCGAGTAGCCGCCTGATCTTCCGGTAGGAGGTGATTTCCGCTGTGAGGCTTTCGAGTACCCAGGTGTCGGCGATGGGTCGGGCAAGTTCCAGGTCGGTTGTGAGTGCGACGATATGCGCGTCGATCAGCGGAAGGTGGGAAACGTTGGCACGGAAGTATGTGCATCCGCCGCATTTGCTGCGGGCCGGGCAGGCCTGCCCGCCTGCTTTGACGTTGGACGGCTCGGTGCATAGGCCCAGTGGTGTGGCTACGGAACCGCGGACGTAGGCAGGGTAGCTGTGAGGGTCCTGCGTGGCGCCGTGGCGGTCAATGGTGGTTTGATCGACAATGCGGATGGCGTCGGCCTTGCGCTGCCGGTTGATGCGGATGTATCCGGCGGAGGTTTCGAACTTCTTGTGGTTCATCAACTCTTGGATGACATCCGGAGCCGTGTTGTTATCGGAAAGCCTTTGGGCGTACGTGTGCCGCCACGAGTAGAGGTTCAACCGGGCGCGGTCGAGGTTGCGGGCGACGCCGCCAGGGTCTTGCGCGTATTCGGGAAGGTTTTTGATGCGGTCGATCCACCGCCAGTAAACGGTATGGTAGCCACTGATGGTGATGTGTCGGCGGGCTGCTGGGCCAAATCCGGAGAGCGAGGGGAACATCAGCCCTGCCGCCTTTGGTTCTATGTCGGTGATAGTTTCGAGCCGGTTGACCCATGCGGTGATGATGTCCGCGGTGGATTGATGGATCGGCAGTTCCAGGCCGATGTCTGCGGTTTTTGGTGCGTCGTAGCGGATGAACGGGCGGTTATCGTCGTAGCGCTGCAGGGCCCCGCGTTTGAGTCCCAGGATTTCCGATGGCCGCCGGCCCAGGTCACGCAGCAGTTGATAAATGGTCTGGTGCATGTGGTTGTAGAGCTCTGCCGGCCGACCATTGGCGTATGGGTGGTCTTCGGCAACGGTGAGCAGGTGGAGGTTGGAGTCGAGGACCTTGATGACATCATCCGGGATGGATTTGTTGACCGTGCTGGTCGTACGGCCGTTCGGAAGCGTGTCCGTGTATAGGAATCTGAATGCCGGGGCCAGTGGCTGAAGGGCCTTGAGATCTCTGCCTTCATGGAGCAATCGGCGGAACCGGTGGAAGTTTGCATACTTGTACCGGTCTGCCTTGGGTGCGCCGTCATGGGTCTCCAGTGTGGAGTATGCGTTGAATACGGCTTTGGCATCTGTGCGGGTCAAGCGTTCCGGGTTCGTTCCGTGCGGGCGTTGTAGCAGCGCGTCGGAGGCAATACCGCATGAACGGATGAGGTCGCGGATCTTGTCAGCCGGCAACTCGAAGACAGCGGCGGTCTCCTTGGCTGCTTCGCGCAGCCAGAGGATGCGGATGGGGCGGAAATCCAAGACCCCTTTGGAACTGATGGTGTCGCTGCCGGAACAGGTGCGGAGCATCAGGACCGCGGCGTCCCAGATGTCTTCTGACTTCATATCGTGGCCGGTGTATTGGTGCCGCCAGCGGGCGGACCACATGCGGCCGTAATTGGTGAATCCTTGCTGCAGGCGCTGGTTGGTTTCGCTTTCCTTCATCATCCGATGGAGTTGTTCCATCGTCAGGGTACGGTTCTCAAGGGCAACGGTGATGCATCGGCGGATCACCCAGGGGTCAAGGCGGTAACCGTCGTGATCGCGCTGTTGCAACGTCAGGAGGAACTCATGCCGCAGGATCGGAGGCAGGTCCGCGAGGGTGAATTCAGTGGTGGACCACTGATTATTGATTGGACGTCGAGTGGAGGTGAACTGCTCAAAGGTGATGCCTTGGCGTTTGAGACGTTTCCACTGGAAGTGGTGACTCAGGCACATTTTCTTCTCGAAACGCCATTCCTCGGTACGGCAGCCGGGGAGGGCGCATTGCTTCCCCTTGGGGAATGCACCGCGCGCCGAAGCCCGGTATCTTTCCAGCGGATAGTCTCCGCCGGCGCTGGAGCGGCGTTTCTGCCAGGCGTGGTAGTGGTGGTAGCAAAGCCCGTGATGGGTTGAGGGTGCTTTGCAGGACTGACCGTCTGCTGTGATGGTGCACCGCTCGGTGATTTTCTGCAGCCGCCGGGCATGATTGGTTCGCCCCCGTATACTGTCCGTCCCGGTCCTGGCGACTGATTTGCACGTTGAGCAGGCTGCGCCGCTGCTGCGCGCCAGCCCGCCGCAGTGAGGGACCGGACAGGGGTATGCGGCGGTCAGCGGATTAGCGGAGTCTGCTGTGAAATGCCAGAGCCGGCTCTCCCACTCGGAGGGCCGCCAATTGCCGGTGATGCGTTGTTGAAGGAACTGGAGGTAGCTCTCCGCGTCGGTTCCGGGGGATTCATTGAGCAGGATCTGCCGGGAATCAACCACCATTATCCTGCCTCCTGGGCTTTGTCACTGATTCGACGGCTGCTCTCATTTCCTCCGGCGATGCGTGCAGGTATACCTGTGTTGATTCGATGCTTTTGTGGCCCAGGAGTTCTTGTAAGACGTCGAGAGGATGTCCTGCCCTGACCCACCGGGTGGCCGCGGAATGTCTCAGCTGGTGCGGGCGCAGCGGTACCGACGTTTTCTGTTCCCATCGTTTGAACAGGGCGTGGACGCTGGCATAGCGCAGCGGTTCATCGACCGGGCTGTTGCGGGAATAAAGGTTGAGGAAGAGGTAGTCGGACGGGGTCTCACCCAGTAGCGCATATCGCTCATCCTGATAGGCAGCGTACGCGTGTGTGACTGCATCGGTGACCGGAACGCTGCGGCTGGCACGGGATTTCGCCAAGGCACCGTTGCTATTGAGCCGGCGATGGATATGCACGTGCGGCCCCCGCTCAAAACAGCCCGCGAAACTCGACTCCGGGAGGAAATGAATGTCTTCCAAGCGAAGGCCCAACGCCTCCCCAATCCGCAAACCGCAGTGCAGCAGCAAACGGACCAACAGCGCGTCGCGTGGATTCGTAGCGCAACCCATGAGCCGCGATTCTTCGTCGCTGCTGATCGGTTGAGGACGTGTCGTCGTTTCCCTCGCTTTGAGCATTCTGGTCAACCGGGGCGCCGACTCCGACGCATTTCTTCGGCTAACCGGATCGAGGGACCGCAGTCCCGGATGGTCGAAAAACCTCCGGTCGACATCAACATCGCATAAGCCTTCGTGGGCGCAGAATCTCAGAAACTCAAGGACAGCAACGATATAGACGTTCACTGTTTTACCCGATCTGCCGCGCTGCCCTTGTCCGGCGGCCTGAACATGCAACTTGTACCGGACCAGATCCACCAGGGTCAGATGCCGCCAGTCCACCTCTTCTGCCGCGGCCCAGGTCAGAAACCACGCCAATTTCGCCTGGTAAGACTTCTGCGTGTTGATCGATCGCCCTGCCTGGCTGAGCCAAAGAGCGTAAAGCCGGCATTCCTCCGAAACCTGGAAGCCAGCATCTACCACGACATAAACCCGTTCGCCGCCGGAAAGCGGAACTTCAACTGCCCTAAATGTGGTCACACCGCATGACCCTACCCGGCAAGTGAACAGCATCAAATTAACCGGAACTATTCCATCAGCCTAAGACTATCAAGATTCATCTAAATGAGTCAGATGACATCAAATGAAGATTCTTTCATGATCGTCGTTCCTCGGTGTCCGTTGTCAAGCACCGCAAGGCCATCGGATCGGAAGCCAGGCAGGGCCCAGTAATTGCGGCTAGAGGTCCGGAGAGGATGATTCCCAGTTGCGCAAGAATGGCCATGCGATGAGAGCACAGGGAACGAAGACGATTCCGCCTGCCAGAAATGGGATAGCAAGACCGAAAGTGGTCGCCAGCACGCCACCGAGGCCAGCACCGAGGGTAAGGCCTGCGAGTCCGAATAATTTTGCTACTGAATTGACCCTGCCTCGCAGGCTATCCGGGACTAGGCGTTGCCGGATGGAGCTCACACACACGCCATAGACAACGGCATGCATGATGCACGCGGCCAAGCACAATCCTGCCACCCACGGAATGTCCGTCAATGAGATGGCAATCAAGGTGATGGAGCCAAGGATCAGGCTCCCCGCAGCGGTGGCAGCGTATCCGATTCTGCGCCGCAGCGGCGCAGCGATGGCTGATCCCACGAGCCCGCCAAGAGCCGACACTGAAAGGAGAATGCCATAGCCTGCCGGTTCCAGTCCCAGAATGTCCTGGGCGAAGAGAACGAGGATGGAAAACGGCATCATATACGCGATGCTGGCCAGTCCGCTGACGATCGAGAGTGCGCGCAGCAGCCGGTGGCGCACCAGCCAGGCAGCACCTTCCATTACCTCCCGCCGTAGTGATGGCGGTTGGTCGTTTAGCCGCTCCGGGCGGAAGTTCCCAGCGAGAGCGAAGAAGAACAGCGCAGCGGCACCGTAAGCACCTCCTGTGACAGCGACTGGCAACGCTATGACGGCTGCAAACATCAATCCGCCAAGCGGTGGCCCCACGAATTCATCTGCGACAAGTTGAGTGGCAGCGATCTGGCTGTTGGCCTTGTCCAGGTCTTTGTTGCTCACAATCGAGGGCAGGATTGATAGCGCCGAGTTATCCGCGGCCGTTTCCAGGAGCCCAATCAAGGTAAAAACGACATACAAAGCGAGAATTGACGCTGTCCCGGTGGCAACCAGCACCGCCAATAGGACCAACAGGACGGCTCGGCTTAGATTCGCAACCGATAGAATTGTTTTACGATCCAGACGATCAACGAAGGCGCCGATAGGCAGAACCACAAGGAATCTGGCAGCCGAATAAGTCATGGACAAGCCAGCAATCAACAATGGATTTGTTGATAATGTCGTCGCCAGAAGCGGGATGGCCACGAAACTGATGCCGTCGCCGAAGTTGGAAGCGGCATTACCAGCCCATAGCTTCCTATACTCACGCCCCAACGACATGGTGAGAGAGCCTACAGGCAAACTTCAGTGGCTCAAATCTAAGCTCGTTGTCAGCCGGTGAGCGTGTTCAAACGATCGTTTCTCACCCATGTTGAAGACAAGCGAGAATCGGTAGTGAGGCAGGTCGATTCTCAGGAACCTCGCACCTCCCATTGAACTAGAGATAACCGCGGTCAATGGCGGGTAGAGTCGCACATTCTTGAGGAATTCATCGCCCGCGCCTATCAAAAGTCGGCCGCAGCGGTTCGGGAGAGCGCTGTCGGCCCCGCCCGGGAAAATAGCACTCACTAGCTCAATCAGGGGTGGGACAGCACCGCTTCAACGTTACTCAAGGGAATCAGGACCATTCCTGCGACGTTCCCCATGCGACGCTGTTCGCCGAGCGGCACCGTTGCGAGCTCCAGGAAGTCCTTCCCCACGCGGTCAATAGTGCCGTCTAGCCGAACCCCGCCGCTAGCCAGCTGCAGGGTGAGTGGGGTTCGGTCCCTGGCGAAAGCCCGGTAAACAGAGCCGATCCTCAATCTCGTGGCAACCTCGGAGGGCTCGGCGACAGCCCCTCTCCCCATGCCTTCGACGGTGCTCAGCGCGGTGGCTGGAATCATAGTGGCGCCGGATCCGGTCGCCAGCACCAGCCACTCAGATCCGACATAGCGAACGACGCCACTGAACAGGCCTCCGCCGGGGGTCCTGATTCGCAGGGTGACACCCCGCTGTGCCCTGATGCGATCCATCGCGGTAAGTGCAGCAAGTTCCAGACGGGACAGCTCGGCAATCTCACCCTCCACGGCAATCAGGTGCGCCGCAGCAAACTGGGCCTCCAGGTCCTGAAATAAGGCTTCCCACCGCACCGGGCCAGCCTAGGCCGCCAGAAAATCCTGGTCAAGGATAGACATCAACCTGCATTCGGGTGTACAAAATATCTATAAAGCGTCAAACAGCTACAAACCACTACAAACAGGTCAAAGCATTACAAACGAGCCACCGGCTAGGTACCCTAGGTTCAGGAGCAAAAATGACATCTCTCAACGAAAAGTCTGTTGCGACGAGCATCCTGCTACTGGGGGTGGGACTGTATGCGTGCGGCCAGGTGATCCTCTCCAACGCTGGTCCGCTCACTGGGTACCAGCGAATCGAAGGACTTCTCGGTCTGGCAGCTGCCAGTGCTGGGATGCTGGTGGTTGGCTGGTGGGCCGTTGCTCTGGCACTTGCCCTGGTGAGTGAGCTGCTGTTGGGAGCAGGCTATCGAAAAGCCGCACACGTGGCTGGGCTTTTCACCCCTGGTTTCATGAGAAGGATTGCCGCGGCGATGGTGGGTCTGCACCTTCTCGGCGGAGTACCAGCAGCACTGGGCGGAGAACCTCCCGGCCACTACTCCACCGCTCCGATGGCCTCTGCGCAGGGCGATTCAGTACTTTCGTCCGAAGCGGGGCCGGGTCGAGATGAGGCGTCGCCTGTCAGACCACAGTGGAAACCTGTCCCAGCACCTGTCGATGGTCTCCCATTGCTGCGGGGCCAAACTCGAACTCCGGCACCAGCGGGCCAGGCTGCCGGCCAGCCTGCGGACCCGCCGGTGGTCGCTGTTCGTCACGGTGATTCGCTCTGGACTATCGCCTCGGCACACCTCGGACCGTTCGCCACAGCTGTCGAGATTGCCGATGCCTGGCCCCGATGGCATGACGAGAATCGTGAAGTGATCGGCGACAATCCCCATCTACTCATTCCCGGCCAGTTACTCCGGGTCCCTCCGGCCGCGCGGTAACCACGCCAGGAGCATCATGCTAACCGAGACCCAGCTAGTCCGTCCTCCCCAGAGCCCCGCCCCGGCCACCGGCCCACTCGCTGGGTCCGACGCCGATCGACAAGTCTCCGCCCGCGCACCGAACCTTGAGGAGCTCGCTGCAGCAACCCAGGTGCACCGCATCACTCGTTCGGTGGTGCAGGCATCCCTGGAGGTGCTCGGTGGCTCCAGGCCGTTGCAGCAGCTGGCCGATTGGCTGGACCCGCCCAGCTACGAACGGTTGCAGCTTCGCACCAACCTGGTCCGTAGCCTCAACCGCGCGACACCCAAGGGAGGTCATGACCAGCTGCTGCACCGGAATATTTCGGTGCGCTCCGTGCGTATCTGTCGCATCAGTGAAAACGTCTACGAGGCTTCTGCTGTCGTGGTTGAACACCGCAGAGTCCGCGCCGTCGCCCTGAGATTGGAGCGTCGGCGCGGACAGTGGAAGGTAACTGCCCTCGAGATCGGCTAGGTACTACTTCTTTTTACGTTTCGAGGTCGCACGAGCTTCGGCCGTCTTCGCCGCGCCGGAGCGCCGCTCCACCCGCGTTTCGACCTCGCCCTGGGCATTGGGCGCCGAGAAGTTCAGGGTTGCTGGCCTTTCCGGGGCGTCGAGGCCGGCTGCTTTGATGGTCGGCCCCTGCACGAGGCCACGGCCATCGGCCACTCCGGGAAGACCGGTGGGCGCGGGAGCGGCCACCTCGACGTCCAGGTTGAACAGGAACCCGATGCTTTCCTCCCGGATCGCCTCCATCATCGCCTGGAAAAGGATGAACCCTTCGCGCTGGTACTCGACCAGAGGATCGCGCTGGGCCATCGCCCGCAACCCGATGCCTTCCTTGAGATAGTCCATCTCGTACAGGTGTTCCTGCCATTTCCGGCCGATGACCGACAGGACCACCCGGCGTTCCAGTTCGCGCATGGTCTGCTCTCCCAGGGCCTCTTCGCGGGCCTGATAGGCGACCTTGGCATCCGACAGGATTTCCGCGTGAAGAAAATCCCGGGTGATTTTGGACGGGCCGCCAGCTTCATCAAGTACCTCGTCGATGGTGAGGCTGATCGGGTAGAGGGTGCGGAGGTTGGTCCACAGCTGCTCGTAGTCCCAGTCATCGCCGTGCCCCTGGACCGTTGCTTCATCGACCATCGCAGTCACAACGTCTTCCAGGAAGAAGCTGACTTTCTCGTGCAGGTCGCCACCCTCAAGAATCCGACGCCGGTCACCATAGATGGCTTCGCGCTGACGATTCAGGACGTCGTCGTACTTCAGCACGTTCTTGCGTTGCTCGGCGTTCCGTCCCTCCACCTGGCCCTGTGCGCTCTCGATCGCCTTGGAGACCAGTTTCGACTCAAGAGCGACGTCGTCGGGCATGGTCGACGAGTTCATGATTCGTTCAGCTGCGCCGGAGTTGAACAGCCGCATCAGGTCGTCGGTCAGCGACAGGTAGAAGCGCGACCGACCGGGGTCACCCTGACGGCCGGAACGGCCGCGGAGCTGGTTATCGATCCGGCGCGACTCGTGGCGTTCCGTGCCGAGCACATACAGGCCGCCTAGTTCCCTGACCTCATTGTGCTCTGACTCGACCGAGTCCCGCGCGGCAATCAGCGCGTCAGGCCACTGGCTCTCATACTCGTCCGGGTTGTCCGCGGGGCTCAGACCCCGCTTCTCCAGTTCGGCGATCGCGTTGAACTCGGCGTTACCGCCGAGCATGATGTCGGTGCCACGACCAGCCATATTCGTGGCCACCGTGACAGCACCCTTACGCCCCGCCTGGGCAACAATCGAGGCTTCACGCGAGTGGTTCTTGGCGTTCAGCACCTCGTGCCGAATACCGGCTTTGGCGAGCTGCTTCGAAAGATACTCGCTCTTCTCCACGCTGGTGGTACCCACCAGAACCGGCTGGCCGGTCTCATGGCGTTCAACGATGTCCTTGACGACGGCGTCGAACTTGGCGATCTCATTCTTGTAGATCAGGTCCGACAGGTCAGCACGCACCATGGGCCGGTTGGTGGGAATGGGCACCACCCCAAGCTTGTAGGTGGCCATGAACTCGGCGGCCTCAGTCTCCGCTGTACCGGTCATACCTGAGAGTTTTTCGTAGAGCCGGAAGTAGTTCTGCAGGGTGACCGTGGCGAGGGTCTGGTTCTCGGCTTTGATCTCCACACCCTCCTTGGCCTCGATAGCCTGGTGCATGCCCTCGTTATAGCGCCGCCCCGCAAGAATCCGGCCAGTATGCTCGTCAACGATCATGACCTCGCCGTTGAGGACCACATAGTCCTTGTCTTTCTTGAACAGCTCCTTGGCTTTAATGGCGTTGTTCAGAAACCCGATCAGCGGGGTGTTGGCAGATTCGTAGAGGTTCTGGATTCCGAGATAGTCCTCGACCTTTTCGATACCGTCCTCAAGTACCCCGACGGTGCGCTTCTTCTCATCGACCTCATAATCGGTGTCCTTGGTGAGCTTTTTGACCACCTTGGAGAACTCGGTGTACCACCTGTTGACGTCTCCGGAGGCCTGCCCCGAAATGATCAGCGGGGTGCGCGCCTCGTCGATCAGGATTGAGTCGACTTCGTCGACGATGGCGAAGTGGTGGCCGCGCTGCACCAGCTCGGTCGCGCTCCACGCCATGTTGTCGCGCAGATAGTCGAACCCGAACTCGTTGTTCGTGCCGTAGGTGACGTCGGCGTTGTACTGTTCGCGGCGGGTCGCGGGATCCTGCTTGGAAAGGATGCAACCGCTGGTCATCCCGAGGAACCGGAAGACGCGTCCCATCAGCTCGGACTGGTACTCGGCGAGATAGTCGTTGGTGGTGACAATATGAACGCCCTTGCCTGTGAGCGCGTTCAGGAAGGCTGGAGCGACGGCGACCAGCGTCTTACCCTCACCGGTCTTCATCTCGGCGATATTGCCCAGGTGCAGGGCAGCACCACCCATCAGCTGTACGTCGAACTGCCGCAGCTTCAGCGTGCGCGCCGATGCCTCACGGACGGCCGCGAAGGCTTCGGGCAGGAGCGCGTCGAGGGTCTCACCGTCGGCATAACGCTGCTTGAGCTTGTCGGCCTCTCCCCTGAGATCGTCGTCGCTCATCTCGCGAAACTCGTCCTCCAGGACGTTAATGGCGTCAGCATAGTTTCGGAGTTTCTTCAGTGTCTTCTTATCGCCGGTGCGGAGGACTCGTTCAAGAAGTGATGGCACTGGTATTTGCTCCCAATCTAGGTGCGCCGAAATCTGGCGTGTTCAGTCTACGGGAGAGACGACTTATCCTGTCGAACTGGTGCCGCCAGAGGGTGCTATTCGTGGGAAACTGCCAGTTTCAGGGCCTGGGCCAGATCACCGTTGGGCTCGACGACGACGTCATCGAGCCCCAGCCAGGTAGCCATGAGCCGCAACTCCGCCGCCAGCTCGACGACGGTATCTGCGGGCGCTCCAGGTTCGCTATGACTGCCGCGCACCAGCAGCTTTCCCGCAGCCCGGTCGGCCTTGAGATCCACCCGCGCCACCATCGCGTCGCGCAACAGGAACGGCAGCACGTAGTAGCCGTATCGTCGCGCGGCAGCGGGAGTGTAAATTTCAATCCGGTAATGGAATCCGAACAGCTCCGACAACCTGCGGCGCTCGAACACCATCGAATCGAAGGGGCTCAGCAATGCCCTTCCCTCCGCTTTCCGTGGCAGTACCGCGTTCACATGGCGGAAGGCTGGCCTGTTCCAGCCTGTGATGGTGACCGGCCTGAGCACTCCACTGGCAGTCAACGAGTCGATGGCACTCGATGTCGGTTTCAGCGGGAGCCGGAAATAGTCGGCAAAGCACTTCAGGGTCCCGATCCCGAGGGCACGGGCCGATAACTCGGTCAGGTGGAGATATGCCTCGGTTGGGTGGATAACCGTCGACGCCGCACAGGGGTCCGGTAAGACCTGGTCTGTAAGTGCATATCTGCGCTCGAATGACGCATTACGCCCGGCCGAAGAAACCTGCCCCCGTTCGAACATGTCCTCCAGGACCCGTTTCACCGAATTCCAGTTCCACCCCCACTGGTCCTGGCCACGCGTTTCACGATGTCCCAGCCGTCGCTGCAGTTGTGGAGCAGTTAGCGGACGGCTGACGGCCAGGACCTCGCGGATGCGGGAACGCAGCGATTCCCTCAGTTCCTCGGGCACCGAGTGAGCCCCCACCCACCGGCGCTCCTGGAGCGGACGGAGGTAGGGAAAGAGCGCGGGCCTGATGAAGCTGGCCTCGTGCGCCCAGTATTCAACCGCCCGTCGGGGGTGTGTATTGGCTAGCCGATCCAGATGGTCACGGTTGTACTGTCCCAGTCGGGCGAACAGGGGAAGGTAATGACTGCGTATGAGGACATTGACCGAATCGATCTGCAGCAGCTGCAGCCGGGCAAAGGTAAGGCCCACCTGCCTCGCCGTAGCGGGGCCGGTGGGCCTTACCCGTGCCAGTCCCTGTGCCTCAAGCGCGATGCGCCGGGCCTGGGACAGGGAGAGAACTGTGGTCACCCTCCGACCTTACTGGTCCTCTCCCCTACCAGCTCAGGCCGATGCCGAAGCCGCGGCTTCCCGTGCCCGGTAGGCAAGGAGTTCCTCGCGCGGATCCTCAGTTCCCTCGGCGCACCGAGCGTCGAGAGTGATGACGCCGTAGGTCCAGCCCTGCCGACGGTAGGCAACTGACGGTGCGCCGGTTGCTGAGTCGACGAAAAGGTAGAAGTCATGTCCCACCAATTCCATGTTGTCGACTGCATCCTCGAGTGTCATGGGAGTGCCGGAGAAGACTTTCCGTCGGATCAGCACCGGCGAGTCGCCGGCCGGAATGTCATTTTCGATCTCATAGCTGTCGACGACGCTGTCCTGGGCTTCCTGCGGGGCCTGAGTGGACTGCACTTCGAGGTACAGCGGCGCGGTGGTACTGGCGGGTTCAAGATCAGCTGTGGCTTCACGGACAGCGATGGGGGTGTGGCGTCCGTGGTGGACCTTCCGCCGGTCTCTGGCACGGCGTAGTCTCTCCAGCAGTTTGCTGTAGGCAAGGTCGAAGGCTGCAAATTTGTCTGCTGCTGATGCCTCGGCCCGGATCACGGGGCCCTTCGCCAGGACCGTGAGTTCTACGGTGAGCGCGCTATCCGCATTACGGGCGCTGGGCTCCTTGGTGACTTTCGCTTCTAGCCGCTGCACCTTGTCGCCAAGCTGCTCGATCTTATCGATCTTGTCCTCGGCGTACTCCCGAAAACGGTCCGAAACCGACAGATTTCGACCACTGATCAAAAACTCCATGGTGTCCTCCAAAATCCCTTAGGTGACACAACAGCGGCCGGGGAGTCGTGCTTCCAGCCGCTGTCGACGGATATCTATTCGTCCACAAGATACCCATACCTCACGTTAGTTCACCCGCTCCTGATATTCATCCTCCGGTGTTGGTTTTTTTCCGCAAGTTTTATTCGGTACTCTCATTCGGCCCGGGACGGCGGCTCGGTGGCGGCGACCACCACCGCCCCTGTCACCTCAGCTCCAGCCAGCCGGAGAACCCGCGTGACTTCGGCGATCGTCGCCCCGGTGGTCAGCACATCATCAACCACCAGGCACACTGCACCGGGGATCACCCGCCTGCCCCGCCGGAGGGACATGGTGAAGCGGACATTGGCGCGTCGCTGGGCCGATCCCAGGCCTTTTTGATGCTGCGGCCCACCTCGGCCGGCGAGCGCGGACGCCAGCCTGCCGGTGACACCCCGGTGCCCTACCAACCTGGCGGGCAGGCAGTCCGCGGGCAGCTCGCCTCGTCGAACCAGTCCGTCAAGGAGCAGGCCCAGAGGATCGTACCCGCGGCGGCGCAGCGACACCCCTTTTGCAGGCACCGGAACCAGAAGAATCACAGCCGTTTCACCGCCCTGACGCAGCCCTTCCACGGCCGAGTGCAGCGCTCCAGCGAGCGCCGCTTGCAGTGGCCTGCCCACATCGGTGCGGTGATGGTTCTTGTAGGCAAGGACCAGCCGTGCAAGTGCGGACCGGTAATGGCCGCCCGCTGTCACCGGCAGCGGATCGCCAAGACCTGTAGAAGACTCCAGCTCCCCGAGCGCCGGTGGCAGTGCGGGCGCACCTCGCTCGACCCTGACGGGGCGGACTGTCGCCTGACGGATGGCAGAGAGACACTCGGGGCAGAGTGAGATCAAGAGGCGCCCGCAGACAGCGCATTCGGTAGGGAACAGGAGCGACCAGAAGCCCACGATGGCATCCGTGAAGGTCTGCACGTCCGGCCTCATCCGGACGGCATCCAGGTGGCCGGCCACGCCCCTCCACCACGGGGGGAAACGGAATGCGTTCATCCCCTGACTGTGCCACCCGGTGAGTCCCCGGGGTCGCACCCGCAACCGAGTGTGGACAAAGTCAGTCGCCGAGCCTCAGCGGATCGACGCTGGGCGGCGCGGGGCGCGCGATCCCGTTAAGCTCAGCCCGGGAACGCCGGATCCTGGACACCTTCCACCGGCTCATTCGACCAAGTGTCCCCAACCCGGTTCCGAACCCCTTCCGAGGTGCCGGCGAAAATGGCCGTCGGCCCGGTGCCCGCACTGATATGCAGAATCCCCTCGAGGGACGACAGCGCATCAACGCTCCCGTCAAGACCCAGGAATTCAGGGGTCACCTCTTCCTCCGCGGAGGCCTCGGCGACGATGACCGTGTCCTCGTTGACCCACTTCGCGGTGTTGACCGGACCGCTGGCGAAGAGTTCCCGCGGAGTGCCAAGACTCTGCGGAGTGCGGTCGTTACTCCGCACGATCCCGGTCAGGAAAACACGGCTCACCCCCTCCTGCTCGGTCACGACCAAGGCCCTGGACCCGTCCCTCGACACCCTCAGTTCCAGCACTGCCGAATCAGCCAGCCAGGGTGCCGTCACCGACACCGCACTGTCCTCCGATCCGCCCGGGGGCACCGCGGTAACCGTTGACCCCAGGCCTTCAGGCCCAGTGCTGGCCGTCCACACCCAGTTGTTTGGGTCGAAACTAGGAGAAGTCAACCCCCGTCCGGTCGCAGCGATGATGATTTCCTGGTCCGGCCCGGTGGTGTAAAGCCGTGTCCGGTTTCCGTTGAGGAACGCAAAGCCCGCCCCGGAGAGGGTCATTGCCGGATCCTGGGGATCAAGGGCCGCCACCGAGGGGACGGCTTCAATGGGAACCGTCTCCCCCGTCTGGTAGAGGAATAGCTCATTGCCGGAAACGACGATCTGTTTGTTGCCGACCGCCGGATCACCGACTGGGATTAACAGATCTGGGTGGGGGACATTGCTCTCGTCGCCAAGGTACACCGGCTGCCCTTCGACAGTCATCTGCACCGAATTGACCGTGTTCAACCCGGCCAGGTTCTCCCGGAGTTGTTGCTGCATCTGTTGCCGGATCAGGTCACTGGTTTCCTGCAGCACATCGGGGGACAACTCAACCGTCGCCGTCCCCGACACGATGGGGACCGATTCGACGCCGAGGGTAGTGCTCTCGGGGAACGCACTGGTCACCGACCCCTGCAAGTAGGGCGCCGGACCGTCAAGCATCGCCTCCACAATATTCGTGGCAATGGCTGCCCGGTTCACGAACCACCTGACGTCGGGCACCCAGTGTTCAAAGGAACTGCTGTAGAAGTACAGGCTGTAGGTTTCAAGCAACAGCTCAGCCTGACTGGAAGAGATCATGATGCCGTTGGGGATCGAGGTGATACGCCATTGCCCGTCAGCATTCTGCTCGAGCTTCGCGGTGAGGCTTTCAGTGGTGGTAGCAGGAGCCCCCGTGCGGATACCTTCAGCGTTGATGGTCCCCTCGACTTCGAGCTGGATCTGGTAGACACCGTCGGTCGGCGACGCAGAAATCTGGGGGTCGGCACCGTAGATGATGATGCGCTCTTCGGGTCGCCATTGGGCGGCGAACTCGTCGGTGAGGTAGTCCCGTGCGATCTCGTAGTCGCCAGCGGCCCCCGTGCCGGCGTCGACGAAGGAGTTCAGGAGGGATTCCGGATCAGCGTCCTGGCGGGGGCCCGGTGGATTGAAAATCAGCGGGTCGGTGGTATCGGACCCGGTATCTGCAGTGATCACGCCCACTGGACCAGACGTGGGAATTGACGAGCAGCCGCTGACCACCAGCAGGATCGGCAACAAAAGAAGGGCCAGTGACCGGCTCAGTGGACGCCTGTTAGCGGGCATCGTGGGGCTCCTTCGGCAGTGTGGTTAGCTGCGGCAGCGAGTCCGGGGATGTCTCGACTGCCCGACGATCGGGCAGCCCGCCCGTCCTCGGCGGCAGCGGCAAAGGTGAGACCTTGAGAACGGAATCCCTGAGCTTGGGAAGCGTCAGCCGGAAACAGGCGCCTTTACCCGGTGATCCCCAGGCCTGTAGCCAGGCTCCATGGAGGTGGGCATCCTCGGTGGCAATTGACAATCCAAGGCCGCTCCCGCCCGTGGTTCGGGCCCGGGCGGGATCCGCCCGCCAAAACCGGTCGAACACCCGGGACGCTTCAAGCGGAGTCATGCCGATGCCGTAGTCACGAACGGCGACGGCGACGGCGTCGGGATTCGAGGCAATATAGATCGAGACGGGCTTCCCGTCTCCATGCTCCAGCGCGTTCACCACGAGGTTCCTGAGAATCCGGTCAATCCTGCGGGGATCCACTTCGACCAGGCATTCGGTCTCGCGGGAGATGATGCTCAGCTCGGAGCCGCAGGCATCCGCTAACGGCTGTGCGCCGTCAATCACGTGCCGAACCACCTGGAAGATGTCGACAGATTCCGCTTCAAGCACCGCAGCGCCGGCATCGAACCGTGATATTTCCAGCAGATCGGCGAGGAGTGCCTGGAATCGTTCCACCTGGTTGTACAGGATTTCGGCGGATCGGCGATTGACAGGGTCGAAATTGGCGCGGGCGTCGTGGAGTACCTCCGCGGCCATCCGCACCGTGGTCAGCGGGGTACGAAGCTCGTGGGAGACGTCCGAAACGAAGCGTTGCTGCATCTGCGACAGTTGCGCGAGCTGGGTGATCTGATCCTGAAGGCTCTCCGCCATGTGATTGAACGACGCGCCAAGCCGCGCCACCTCGTCCTCGCCCTTCACATCCATCCGTTCCTGCAACTCGCCGGCTGCCAGCTTTTCTGACACCACTGCAGCATGGCTTACTGGCCCCACGAGACTCCGGGTCACAAACCAGGCGATAGCCCCAATGATCACCAACAGGAGGATGCCGGCAATCCAGATCACCCCGTGGATGTAGTCAAGGGTGGCCTGCATCGAGGACAGGTCGTAGATCAGGTACAGCGCATATTCGGTCTGCCCCGGTGGCAGTGTCACCTTGGTGCCGAACGCGAGCCCCGGCACCCTCTCCCCTGAAGTCGACTCGATCGACGTGGCTGACCAGTATTGGTCATCACCGGACCTCACCGCGTTGGCCATTGCAGCCGGGATGGCGCTCGACTCGGTCAGGTTGTCGCTTCCGAATGGGGCGACGTAGATATCGGTGGTCTGATCGGGCACGATGGCGAGGATGAACCGCCGGGGTGCGTCAGCGCCTCCGCCTTCAAGGCTGGGCAGGGTGTCCTGCACTAATCGGAGGGTTGATTCACTATCGGTGGTCGACGCGCTGCTGAAAATTGCCGCCACCTCGCTGAGCCCGTTGCTGGACTCGGCGCGGAACTGTTCGAATCGTTCCTCGTATAACCCGGTGGCAATCTGGTTGGACAGAAAAGCGCCGACTGCAGCAAAGGCCACCGCGGTAAGAAGCAGGGTGGAGACGACAGTGCGGAACTGCAGCGACCGACGCCACTGCCGGGCGGTCCGCGAAAGCGCCGTCCGGACCCAGGACCAGACCTGTGAGGCCGCGTCACCCAGCCTGCTCCGGACGCTAGCTGCAGCGCTGTCCAACTTACCCCTGTCCTGCCTTGTATCCCACGCCCCGGACCGTCAGCACAATTTCCGGCGCTTCCGGGTCACGTTCAATTTTCGACCTCAACCGTTGTACATGCACGTTGACCAGTCGGGTGTCCGCGGCGTGCCGGTAGCCCCACACCTGCTCAAGCAGCAACTCCCGGGTGAAGACCTGCCACGGTTTGCGGGCCAGCGCGACCAACAGATCGAATTCCAGGGGGGTCAGTGAGATCCGGTCCCCGCCGCGGACGACCGAGTGCCCGGCGACGTCGATGGTGACCTCGCCGATGCGGAGAGTCTCGGGAGCCTTCTGGTCCCCGGGGCGCAGCCGCGCCCGCACCCGCGCCACCAGTTCCGCGGGCTTGAACGGCTTCGGCACATAGTCGTCGGCACCGGATTCCAGACCTCTGACGATGTCGGAGGTGTCCGACTTCGCAGTCAGCATGACGATGGGGAGGTCGGATTCGTTGCGGATCTGGCGACAGACTTCGATACCGTCTATCCCAGGGAGCATCAGATCAAGCAATACCAGGTCGGGTTTGGAGCTCCTGAAGATGTCCAGGGCCTGAGAACCGTCAGCGCAGAACACGGGATCAAATCCGTCGTTGCGTAGTACGATGCCGATCATCTCGGCCAGTGCTTCGTCGTCGTCAACGACCAGAATGCGTGCCTTCATATCTCCATAGTCTCCCATTGCCACGGCAATGTCGTACTAGCGCAATCGCTCCGCGCGCCCCAGCGCCGGGCAAGTTCCCGGAAATCCCTCCCGGTAACTATAGTTCTAGGAGACGGGTTCACAAGTGGAATAAACGTTCCGGGGGGCAGGATGAGCAACAATCCGCATGAGGGTGACCCAGCCGACAAGTCGACAGACGATACGGCGGGCCCACCTCTTTCACCACCTCACCCCCAGCCACCGCAGTGGGGCCAGCAACCACAGCCGGGGCAGCAACCGCAGTGGGGCCAGCAGCCACAGCCCGGGCAGAACGCCCAGTGGGGGCAGCAACCACAGTGGGGGCAGAACCCCGAGCCCACGGGATCACCCCAATGGGGGGCGCAGCCCGGCTGGCAGGGCGTTCCGCACGGCCAGTTCGCCGGCTATCAGGCACCGCCCAAACCGGGGATCATTCCGCTGAGGCCGCTGGGCCTGGGCGAGATCCTCGACGGGGCGTTCCAGGCCTGCCGGAAGAACCCGCTCGCAACCTTCGGCACCGCCATCCTGTTCCAGGTGGTGATTTCGGTTCTCACCCTGCTGTTGACGGTCGGCTTGTTCGGCTCGATCGCGCAGCTGGATCCAGTCAACCCGTCGATGGACGAGGTTGCCGGACTGGCGACGTCACTGGTTTCCATCGCTACGGCACTGGTGGTGCTCAGCAGCGTGGGTGTCCTTATTCTGCAAGGGGTGCTGGTCATCCCGATTGCCCGTGCGGTGCTCAATGAGCGCACTTCTTTCGTGCAACTGTGGAAATTGGCCGTCCGGCGGATCCTGCCCCTCCTGGGCCTTGGATTCCTCCTGCTTCTGCTGTTCATTGCCGGGCTGACGGTTCTGGTGGTGATTGCGGTGCTGTTGGCCACGCTCCTCGGTCAGGATTCGGTCTGGCTAATCGTGCTGGGAACCCTCGGCTCCCTGGTCCTGATGATCTGGCTCAGTATCAAACTTGTTCTTGCGCCGGCGGTCCTCATGCTGGAGGGTGCTGGACCGTTCACCTCCCTGCGCCGGTCCTGGACCCTGACTTCCCGTAACTGGTGGCGAACGTTCGGGATCCTGATCCTGACCAGCATCATCGTCTCTATCATCACCTCGGTGATTTCCACTCCCCTGAGCCTGCTTGCCACCCAGTTCGTGTCCTTCAGCGACTCGCCGGCCGAACTCGGCGATGACCTGATGAACTCCCTGCCCATCCTTGTGGTGGGTCAGCTCATCACAGCTGTCTTCGGTGCGATTGGTTACGCCTTCCAGGCCGGCGTGACCGCGCTGCTCTATGTGGACCTTCGCATCCGGCGCGAGGGGTTCGATGTGGTCCTGCTGCGCGAACATGAGGAAGCAAATGCGGGCCGGTTCACCCCGATCCCCGGCCAGTCTGCCAACCCCGGCGGCCAGCAATTCGGTCACCGGCCGGGTGGCCCACCGAGCCCACCCACCACCGGGACCTGAACAGGGTGCCACTTTCGCCAATGCTGGTCCGCTTGACTGAGCCCTCGGTGCCGATCGCTGATCGGATCCCGGTCATGCCCGACGACGAGGAAGCCCGCGGTTGGCTCATGGATGAGCTCGCCCAGGGCCGCTATCAGGAGGCTGAACCCAATTTCCTGGAACGGATCGCCACCTCGATCCTGGAATGGCTGGGATCCATCTTCGCCGACTTACGGCCGCTTGAAGCCGGGCCCGGTACGTTGCTGCTCGCCCTGGGCGCCGCGGTGGTGATCGCCGCAGCGGTGTGGCTGGTTAAACCCCGCCTGAACGCCCGAACCAAACGTTCCCGCACCGGGGTGTTTTCGGGTGATACCGTCCGCACTGCTCACGAGCATCGTGGGCTAGCTGCGGCCGCTGCGGAATCACGGGACTGGGACCTTGCTCTGACCGAGCGGCTGCGGGCGGTGATCCGCTCGGCCGAAGAGCGGGGAATTGTCGATCGCCAGCCGGGACGGACAGCGGGTGAGACGGGAGTGCAGCTCAGGGCCGCCTTCGGGGTCGTCGGCAGCGACACCCTGTGGTTAGCCGACCGCTTCAACGAAGTGCACTACGGCAACCTGCCGGCCAACGAATCCGATTACCAGCGTGCCACGGCGATCGATGAGCTGCTGGCGTCCGCCCGCCCGGATCTGCAGCAGTCGGCGCAGGAACTGGCGGCACCCCGATGATGACTGTCGAAAAGGACCAGGCCACCGTTGCCGAGGTTGTCGGCGACGGTAGCAGCGCTGGCCGTACCGCAGCCACCCGCATCCGTAGGATCGCTCCCTGGCTGGCACTGGGATTTCTCCTGGTGACTGTGGTGCTCGTGGGGTTTTTCGGACGTTCCGGGCAGGACGGCGTCGCGCTCTCCCCCGCCAACCCGGCACCGGCAGGAGCCATGGCGCTCGCCGAGGTGCTGAAAGGACAGGGCGTCGAGGTGGTCCATGCGGAATCGCTCGAGGCTGCCGCGGCGTCGGCGTCGGCTGGCGCCTCGACCCTCCTGCTCCATGATCCGGATTCGTGGCTCACCTCCGAGCAGCTGAGCACCCTCGACGGCGTCGCCGACCGGCTGGTTCTGGTCGAGCCAGACAACATGATCCTGGGCGAACTTGCCCCCTCCATTCGACAGGCCGGTTTGATCCCCACCTCCGAAGACGATCCATTGCCTGCAGCCTGTCAGGTTGGGGACGCCGCCGCGGCCGGGACCATCTCCGCAGGCGGTTTCGCTTACCGGGCCGATCTGATCTGTTTCCCCCCGGCCACCGCGCAGGGCGGTCCCCCCTCGGGCTCCTACGCCGCCACGGCTGGCCAGGAGGTGGTGGTGCTCGGCCACGGGAGCATCATCAGCAACGAAGCCATCGACCAGGACGGCAACGCGGCGCTTGCCCTGCGAACCCTGGGGAGCAGCCCCGTCCTCATCTGGTACCAGCCCACGGCCGCCGATCTGGCGCTGACCGATGCACCGGTCGACCCGCTCAATCTTCTGCCCGACTGGGTGAACCTGGTGATGCTGTGGCTACTCGGGACTGGCCTGTTGGCTGCTTTGTGGCGGGGACGCCGGCTGGGGCCGCTCACCGAGGAACCGCTACCCGTGGTGGTGCGGGCGGCCGAGACGGCCGAAGGACGGGCGCGGCTCTACCAGGATTCGGCATCCATTGATCGCGCCGCCGCCAACCTCCGGGCCGCCACCCTGATTCGTCTCGCGGCACGGCTTCGCTTGCCGGCAACGAGTTCGGCAACCGAGGTGGTCGCCGCTGCAGCGCGCCACTCCCCACGGTTACCGGCCGACCTCGACCAACTCCTGCGAACCGAGACACCAACGTCCGACGCCCAATTGGTGCGCTGGAGCCAAGACCTTGACGCCCTAGAGAAAGAGATCGACGCGAGATGAGTCAACACATCCCGACCCACCAGGACTCGCCCGTGCCACCGGGCGGGCCCGGTCCCGAACGCCAGGCCCTGCTGAACGTGAGGTCCGAGGTTGCCAAAGTGATCGTCGGCCAGGACGCGGCAGTGACCGGTATGCTGATCGCTCTGCTCGCGAAGGGCCACGTGCTGCTGGAGGGTGTCCCCGGCGTCGCCAAGACCCTCCTCGTGCGCACCCTGTCGGCCGCTTTGAGCCTCGATACCAAGCGTGTCCAGTTCACCCCCGATCTGATGCCGGGAGACGTGACGGGATCGCTAATTTACGAGGCACAGACCTCGGAATTCACCTTCCGCGAGGGGCCGGTCTTCACCAACATCCTGTTGGCGGATGAGATCAATCGGACGCCGCCCAAGACCCAGGCCTCCCTGTTGGAGGCCATGGAGGAACGCCAGGTCTCGGTCGATGGCGTTTCGCGGGCGCTCCCCGATCCGTTCATCGTCGCGGCCACCCAGAACCCGGTGGAGTACGAAGGTACCTATCCCCTGCCCGAGGCTCAACTCGACCGCTTCCTGTTGAAGCTCACCCTGTCAGTGCCAGACCGGGACGACGAAATAGAGGTGATCCGCCGCCACAGCGCGGGCTTCGATCCCCGGGACCTCGCTGCTGCGGGGGTGCAACCGGTCGCCTCCGCCCTTGATCTGGCGGAGGCCCGACGAGCGGTGGCAACAGTAGCGATCGCGCCGGAGGTCATCGCGTACATCGTTGATGTGGTCCGCGCAACCCGTACTGCTCCGTCTTTCCAGCTCGGGGTTTCCCCGCGTGGCGCCACCGCATTGCTCAATACCGCCCGTGCCTGGGCCTGGTTGTCAGGCCGTACGTTCGTGACTCCCGACGACGTCAAGGCCCTCACCCTGCCAGCGTTGCGTCACCGGGTGTCGATGCGCCCCGAGGCTGAAATGGACGGCGTCGAAGTGGATGATGTGCTGTTGGGGATCCTCGCTACCGTCCCCGTGCCACGTTAGGCCCCGGGCCGCATGACTATCACCGGACGATTCGTCCTCCTGGCGTTCCTCGGGGTAGTGCCCGTGGCGCTTTACCCGGGCGCGGTGTCCATCCTGATCTGGACCACTGCGTTGGTTCTGGTAGGAGCCCTGGACCTTTCCCTGGCCGCCTCGCCGAGGAAAACGGGACTCAGCCGGGACCTGCCGGACAGTGTACGCCTGACCGAGGCTTGCACCAGCACACTCACCGTCCGCAACTATTCCCGGCGCCAGCTCAGGGCCATTGTCCGCGAGGCGTGGCAGCCGTCGGCAGGAGCAGTTGATGCAGTACAGCATGTCTCGGTTCCACCGGGTGAATCCAGGCAGCTGTTGATCAGGTTGCTCCCTGAACGGCGGGGACATCTGCGGGTGGAACAGGTGACGATTCGCAGCGTCGGCCCGCTGGGGCTGACCGGCCGTCAGGTGAGTATTCCGGCGCCCGGCCTCCTCCGCGTACTACCCCCGTTCCATTCCAAGCGCCATCTTCCGTCAAAGCTTCGCCGGTTGCGTGAGCTTGATGGCCGGGCGGCCGTCCAGATCCGCGGTGCCGGCACCGAGTTCGATTCGCTCAGGGACTATGTCAGGGGCGACGACGTCCGCTCGATCGACTGGCGTGCGACCGCCCGCCGCCGCGACACAGTGGTACGCACCTGGCGCCCGGAACGCGACCGGCGGGTGGTCATCGTGTTGGACACCTCGCGCACTTCAGCCGCGCGGATTGATGATGAGCCCCGGCTGGACACGAGCATGGAGGCTGCGCTGCTGCTCGGGGTTCTCGCGCAACGGGGTGGGGACCGGGTGGATTTCCTTGCCTTCGATCGCCGTCCGCGGGCCAGGGTGAATTCGGCGGCCAAGGGGAATCTGCTCAATTCCCTCGTCAAGGCGATGGCACCGTTGGAACCCGAGCTGATTGAAGCCGACTGGTCACGGGTACCCGGCCAGATTCGGTCCATCTCCTCCCATCGTTCACTGGTGGTCCTGCTGACGTCGCTGGATTCAGGCTCGGTTGAAGAGGGACTGCTGCCGGTGCTGGCCGATCTGACCTCGCAGCATGTGGTGGTGGTCGCGTCAGTTCGGGACCCGCGGCTGGATGAGATGCGCAGCGAACGCCAATCCGTGTCCGACGTGTACCGGGCCGCGTCTGCCGAGCGCGCCCTGCTGGATCGCGCAGCGGTGGCAGCCCAGTTCCGTCAGCTAGGGGCAGAAGTGGTCGATGCTACCCCGCACGAACTGCCGCCACACCTTGCTGACATGTATATCCGGCTCAAAGCTGCTGGTCGGCTCTGATGATTCCGACCGAAGGTAGCGCCGGGATCGACTACACCCGAACGGCCCGTCGTGCCCCGTGGGCGACGTTGCCCGCGGCTGTCAGTGACCGAATCGCGGCCGAGCTGGGATCCCCACCGGAGACCGTCACCCCGGCCGGCGGTGGCTTCACCAACGGTTTCGCTGCTGTCGTCGGCGCCGGGAACCGCAGCCTCTTCGCCAAGGCGGCCCCTGCTACCAATCACCCCATTTTCGCCGCCTATGTCCGCGAGGCTGAGGTTCTCGCCGCGCTGCCGGCCAATCTGCCTTTCCCGTTACTGCACTTTGCGGAACTGATCCCCGCTGCTGGAACCCAGTGGCAACTGCTCTGCTTTGAGGCCATTGACGGCTACATGCCGGGGCAGCCCTGGACCGCCACCGATCTGGGGGCCGTCCACCGGTCATTGCTGACGGTTCAGTCCGGTCTTCAGGAGTTGCCGACCGAGTTCTCCGGTGGTTCGATGGTCGACGACTTCTTTGGCGCTGACTCACAGACCGGTGTCTCCGACTGTTGGCTGGTCAATGATCGGCTCCCCTCCTATCTGTCCCCCCTTAAACCTCGGCAGATGGCGGAGCTTCAGGACCTGACCCTGCTCGGCCGCGACGCGCTGGTGGGCGACGCAGTGCTGCACAATGATCTCCGGGCTGACAACATTCTGATCCGTTCCAACCCGAGGAGCACCACCGAACCCGTTGCGCTTTTTTGTGACTGGAACTTCCTGTCCACCGGCCCGGCGTGGGCGGACTGGGTGGCGCTGCTGGTGTATCCGCGCCACGCCGGGATCGACGTCGGTCCCTGGCTCACCGAGTCACCGCTGAGTGCAGACGCCGACCCCGAACATATTGATGCCTGGCTAGCGGTCCTTGCCGCCTACATGGTGACCAGTGGATCCCAACCGGACCTGGCCACCAGTCCCTTCCTGCGCACCCACCAACGATTTACCGCACGCATCCTGATCGACTGGATCAGCGAACGACGACACTGGGAGTTCTAACATGCTATCCATCTACCAGCGCGCTCTGGGCACTGACTTTGACCGGCTCCAGCCGGAACTCCAGGCATATTTCAGCCTCCACTCCGGCGCGGGAAAGGCCGGCGTGGGCAGCGGCACCTTTGAGGTAGCGGGCTGCCCGGCCTGGTTCGCTCGACCCGTTTTCCGGCTGGCGGCTGCGGAGAACTCGTTCTTCCCCGAATACGGGACCGATGTACCGTTCACGATCGTCAATTACCCGCATACGGATCCATTCGGCAGGTCTTCGCTGACCGCCCGGCGTGTGCTGCACTTTCCTGGGGTCGACCGCGTTTTCGAGGACACCACCTCCGAGGAGGACGGCCAGTTGCTCGACTATGTGGGAGCGCACCGGCTGACGCTCACCGACCTCACCTGTTCCGTCACCGCTGAGGGTCGGATGCGGATGGTCTCCAACCGGACCCGTGTGTTCGCCGGCCCGGTGCGGTTGGCTGTTCCCGAGGTTGTTGGGGCCACTGCCTACATGGAGCAGTGGTGGGATGAGACGACGGGCAGGTTCAGGATCCAGACCCGGGTGGTGCAGCGGCAGCTGGGTACCCTTCTGGTCTACGCGGGGGCCTTTGACTACCACCTGGTCGATTTTGACGGCGTGTTGCCCCCAGGCGCCGAACCGCGGCGCTGGGAAAAGCGCCGCTAGTCGTTAGCCATCTCCTGGTTCAGCGCATCGGCGGTCTGGGTGAGGCGCCGCAGGATGTTTGCGGCGGCGGTGGGCGAAACCCCGGCCAGCCCGGTGTCGGGGGTCAACCGCAGCTGCGCCAACCGGTTCAACGGCAACCCCAGCATCCGCCACGGTGACAGGACTGCTCCCGCCAGGGCGGACACCGTGGGGACGGCCCGCGGGTCAGGGATGATTCCCGCCCACAGTTCGCCTCCCGCTTCGAGCTGACCGGCCAGGGACTCCCACTGCGCCATGGACAACCCCGCGAGGGGAAGCGCCACCGCGGTAATTCTGCTGGTCGCCAGCACATCGAGGGGCGCGCTCTCGGCGGGGAATGACACCGCCACAGTTCCGGCCCCGGATTCTCGCACTGCCTCAGCTACGGTGTCCCACGCGTCGGCGGCTTCCTGGTCCGGTACCGCCCGAAGGGTCCGGTAGCCACTTGCTGTCGGCACACCGCCGGCCAGCACACTGGCGATTTCGGGTTCGTCCAATTGAACCTGTATCAGGGCGCCCGGCGCCACCGATCTGACCCTGCCGATCAGGGCGGCAGCACCTGCTGCCAGGGAATCCCTGATTTCGCGGCGTGCCCCGACGTCGAGCAAGGCGCGTTCCCCGCTGTGCAGATGAAGGTTGGCGGCAAGGGACAGCGGTCCCCGTAGGTGGATCTTCACAGCGGGCCCCGGCTCTGATTCGGCGCCAATCACATCACCGAGCACGTTCAGATCGGTGGACAGTGCCGAGACGGCCCGGCGGTGATCCTTACCGGGCCGGTCAACGAGGCGCCAGCCGTGGGGCTGCACATCAACTGGCATTTCCACCAGGATGGCTGCTGTCCGCCCGACGGCGTCGCTACCGACCCCGCGGTCCGGCAGGGATACCAGGTGGGGAAGGTGCGGGTCGCCGAGCTCTCCCCGGACCACCCGGGTTGCTTCGAGCGGGTCGGTTCCTGGCCATTCACCGAGGGCGGTAGCCGTGACCTGGGAGGAGCTAGGATCCACCGGGGCCCTCCGGCAAGCGGCGGTTCTCGGACAGCGCCTGATGGTGACGGATCACCTCGGAGATGATGAAGTTCAGGAACTTTTCGGCGAAGGCCGGGTCGAGGTTGGCTTCTTCGGCCAGCGCGCGGAGCCTGGTAATCTGGGCCGCTTCCCGATCCGGGTCGCCGGCCGGTAGCTGGTGCTCCGCCTTGAGTATTCCCACCCGCTGAGTGGCCTTGAACCGCTCGGCGAGAAGATAGACAAGCGTCGCATCGATGTTATCGATACTGCTCCGCACGGACAGGAGCTCCGCCATCACCTCGGGTTGTACCTGCCCGGCAAGGGAGCTTGCCCCTGGGTCGTAGCCGCTGCTCGATTCACTCATGCATCAAGTCAAACACCAGTTGCAGACTGCCGACTAATCCTGGGACGACATATTCAACCGGCGGTGCGATGAGGACGGGCTCCTACAGGGCTGGCTGCAGCTCAGGGCGTTCCAACGACCGGGCGGAGTCGAGGGTCGCCTGGCCCAGGACCCGTGTCCCCTGGTACAGGACGACGGTCTGGCCCGGGGCGACGCCTCGCATCGGTTCGTTCAGCCGAACCACGAGTTCCGCCGAACCGTCGCCGTCGTTCTCCATCCAGGCCACCGCGTCAACAGGGTCGCCATGGGCACGCACCTGCGCCATGCACTCAAATTCGCTGCCGGTCACTACCTCGTCGATCGGTAGTCCAGCCCAGGACACCTTGATGCCCCGCAACTGGTCCACGGCCAGCATCCGCTCGGGACCGACCACCACCTTGTTTTCCTTCGGCCTGATCTCCAGCACGAAGCGTGGCTTGCCGTCGTCGGCGGGTGTGCCGAGCTTCAGGCCACGGCGCTGGCCCACTGTGAAAGCGTTGGCGCCGGGGTGGGTACCCACCTGCTCCCCGGCGGTGTCGACAATCGCACCCTCGGTCATCTCAATGCGTTCAGCAAGCCAGCCACGGGTGTCACCGTCGGGAATGAAACAAATGTCGTGGCTGTCGGGCTTGTTCGCCACGGATAGTCCGCGGCGCTCGGCCTCGGCGCGGACCTCGGCCTTGGACGGGGTTTCAGCCAACGGGAACATTGAGTGCTTCAGCTGCTCGTGGGTGAGGACGCCCAGCACATAAGACTGGTCCTTCGCCCAGTCCGCTGCCCGGTGCAACTCGCGGTTCCCGTCGCTGTCCTCAATGACCTTCGCGTAGTGGCCGGTGCAGACGGCGTCGAAGCCCAGCGCCAGCGCCTTTTCCAGCAGGGCCGCGAACTTGATCCGTTCGTTGCAGCGCATGCACGGGTTCGGGGTGCGACCGGCGGCGTACTCGGCGATGAAATCGTCGACAACGTCCTCCTTGAATCGTTCCGAGAAGTCCCACACGTAGTAGGGAATCCCCAGGATGTCGCAGGCCCGCCAGGCATCACGGGAGTCCTCGATGGTGCAACACCCACGACTGCCGGTGCGTAGGGTGCCCGGCATGCGCGAAAGCGCCAGGTGGACGCCGACGACGTCGTGCCCTGCCTCCACTGCCCGTGCTGCGGCGACGGCGGAGTCCACTCCGCCGCTCATTGCTGCGAGTACCTTCATGAGTTGTCCTTCACTATCGAAAACCTGTTCCAGCTGTCTGAATGTTTGAAGCATGGCCAGCCATTCCCGCCTGCCGGGCACGGTGGTAGGCCTCGGGCAACGCAGCTCCAAGAGCTTCAACGTCCGCAGGGCCTGAGGTATGCCCCAGCGAGAATCGCTGGGCCCCCCTGGCCTCCGCCTCGGAGAGGCCCATCGCCAGCAGCACATGGGACGGCCTGGGGACTCCAGCTGTGCAGGCCGAGCCGGTGGAACATTCCACTCCGGCAAGATCGAGCAGGAACAGGAGGGAATCCCCTTCGCAGCCGGGAAACGTGAAGTGGGCGTTGCCGGGAAGCCGCAGGGTCCGGTGGCCCCTGAGGACGGCCTCCGGGATAGCCGACTCCACCTGGCTGATCAGCTGGTCCCTGAGGGCCGAGATCCGGGCGGACTCCTGGTCTAGATTGCCTGAGACAAATGCAGCGGCCGCGGCGAAAGCCGCGATACCAGCGGCGTCAAGGGTTCCCGAGCGGATATCCCGCTCCTGCCCCCCGCCGTGCTGCACCGGGGTGAGCGTTACCGCCCGGCCGACGAAAAGGGCACCCACACCCACCGGGCCACCGATCTTATGCCCGCTGACCGCCATCGTCGCGAGGCCTGACTGGCTGAAGGACACCGGAAGGGATCCGAAGGCCTGCACAGCATCCGAGTGCACGGGGATGCTGTGCACCGCAGCTGCCGCGGTGATCTCCCGAATGGGCTGGATCGTGCCGACCTCGTTGTTGGCCCACATCACGGTGATCATCGCGATGGTGTCCGGGTCGCCGTCGAGCTCGGCCTGCAGCGCTGTCAGGGACACCATTCCCTCGGAGTCGACGGGCAGCCAGGTGACCCGCGCTCCTTCGTGTGTGGCCAGCCATTCGACCGTGTCCTGAACCGCCGGGTGTTCGATGGCTGAGCACAGAATCCTCAGCCGGCGCGGGTCAGCGGCGCGGCGGGCCCAGAACAGGCCCTTGACCGCAAGATTGTCGGCTTCGGTCCCACCGGAGGTGAAGATCACTTCCGAGGGATGCGCTCCCGCCGCAGCGGCGAGGGTCTCGCGGGCGTCTTCGACCACTCGCCGGGCGCGACGGCCCGAGCCGTGCAGCGACGAAGGGTTGCCGCTACGGCTGAGTTCAGTGGTGAGTGCGGCGAGCGCGGGCGCCGAAAGAGGCGTGGTCGCCGCGTGGTCGAGGTACACGGGCATCGACCAATTCTAACGGCTTCGGCCCGACACTTCACTATTCCCCGAACGGAGGACTCTGAGCGCCCGGGGAACGACGTCGATCCGCACCGGCGCCGGTCCTATCGGTTCCCCGTCGGCGAAGATCGTCAGCCCGGCGACCTCGATCCGGACCGAACGGACCTTTTCGATCCGGACCGCCGGGTGAGAGACATGGGTTCCCGCGAAGACCCGGGGCAGCATGGCGATCAGCCGGAGTCGTGAGACTGCGGAGACCACCAACAAGTCGAGGAGCCCATCATCACAGAGCGCGCCGGGGGTGATGTTCATCCCGCCTCCAATGGACCGCCCGTTGGCCACCGAGACCAGCATTGCGGCCGTCGACTCGGCAGACCCGTCGACCTCCAGCCGGTAGTCGATGGGTCTGAAGACTGCCAACTCACGCAGCACGGCCAGGGTGTACCGGCTCTTTCCCTGGGGCCAGGACCAGCTATTGGCTCGGGCATTCACTATCGCATCGAACCCTGCTGAGCAGGCTCCAGCGAACCAGCTCACTGGTGCCTCGTCGTGGTCCCTGCTGATTCGGCCAAGATCCATCCAGCGGGGCGGTGCGAGAAGTGCTTCATGAATGACGAGGGCCGCGGCCTTCGGGGCCCTGAGTGGCAGGCCGAGCGTCCGGGCTATGTCATTGCCGGTGCCGGTCGCCACGATGCCCAGTGGGACCGGGGTACCCGCCAGGACATTGGCTCCCAGATGCACCATCCCGTCACCACCGACCACGACGAGCGCGTCCCACGACCTCTCCGCAACAGCTGAGCTCACCCGGTCAACAAGCGTCGAATAGCTCGATCCGACGTGGACGGTGACCTCGTGCCCGAGGGTAATGAGTGAATCGACTGCCGCGCTCGCCTCCTTCGCGGCTGCCCCTGCACCGGCCGTAGGGTTGACCGCGACCAGCAGGTTCACCTGATCACGGCCCCCAGAGCCTCGGCAATGGTCATCGCCTGCGCCACGTCGATCACTGCGCCGCGAAACTGTACGTTCTCCATTGACAGTTCGCCCAGCTCGCTGCCACGTAGATCAGTGTCCCGCAGCCGCGCTCCCGCCCACTCGACACTGGATAATTGGCAATCCCGCAGGGACGCCTTGGTCAGGTTGGCCCCGGTGAAGTCGGCTTCGGTGAGGGACACGCCGGTAAAGTCGGCGGAGGACAGATCCGCACGCACGAGCGAAACATAGGACCAGTTGCCGCCGGTGACCTTGAGAGGGACAAGCGACGAGTTGGTGAAGGTGCTGCCGGTCAGCCTGCACCCGGCAAAGGTCGCATCGAAGAAGCTGCAGGATTCAAACCGGCAGCCGTCGAAGGCCCCCTCGCTGTGGGACGAGACATTGAACTTGACGTTGCGGAACACACACTTGCTGAAGCTGACCCCGCTGGACTGGACTTCAGTGAAGTCACAATCGACAAATAGGGTTCCCGAAAAATCTCCACGGTCGAGCACCTTGCCGTACCAGTCCTCGCCGCTGATCACCTTGTCCCGATGCGTCATGGTCCGATGCTACCGAAGCCGAACCCTTTTGCCCGGTTCACCGTTGAAGGTACAGCGGGTATTTGGCTGGTAGTCGGGAAACCGTCTACAGTCTTGCCCTGATGAGGCATAGCGTGCCGGCCGCGCCAGCGCCCGGAACTTCAGCACATCGGTTCCATCCGCTTTAGGCCCCCAGCACGCCCGCCGAAGATGAAAGGCCCTCATGGCGACCCCGCCCGACCGGACTTACTACGCCGTCCTGGGATTGTCGCGCAACGCGACCGCCAAACAGGTCAAGGACGCCTACCGTCGGGCCGCCCGATCGACCCATCCTGATGCGGGCGGGAGCGCTGAAGAGTTCCATCACGTGGCTGTCGCCTATGAGACCCTCTCCGATCCGGAGCGTCGTCGCCGGTATGACCACGGGCTGGGTGGCGGACCGGCGGCCCGTGAACCGACTGCTGCCAGTTCGCCCTCACGATCAAGTGTGCCCTCACCTGACCGTGCCGCCGATGATGATGCTTTCCAACGCCCTGCCGTCTACGAGCCACCCTTCTCGCCAGCGCAGCCACCGGTGATTCCGTTGACCCTCGCTGGCAGCCAGATCCATGGCACCGCTCGCCAGCCCGGATTCTTCAAGCGTCTCGGACCTGGTAGCGGTTCACGGTTCGACGGCGAGCGCCGCACCGCCGCCCTGCTGGAACAGCGCTTCCTTCCGGGCTTCCCCGCCGCGCGACTGGTCAACGGCTTGCGGTTCGGCGACGACGCCGGAACCGAAGCGGGTCATGCGGTGTTGGCTGGATATCGTCTGGCGGTCGTCGATTCGATGCTGGCCCCGCCCGGCAACTATCGCTGGGACGGGCGCGCCCTGCGGCACAACGGCAGAACCGCCGGTGACGTGCGCATTACCGAGTCGGTCCGGCGGGTCCAGGATCTCTTTCCCGAGTGCAATGTCCAGGCATGGCTCGTCCTCCACGGGGGTGAAGGCAACCCCTTCGAGCCGATAGTCGACTACCCGCCGACACTGGACAAATCGGCCCTGACCAGCGTTCATGTGGCAAATCCCGGTACGCTCCTGCGCGAGCTCAAGAAATTTTTGGGTGGCGGGCCGCAGCCCTATGTGGTGCAGCTCCCTGTCCTGGGCCGTTTGCTGCAGTACGCCGAGCGCTAGGATTAACAAGTGTTTCGTATCCTCTTCTACACGCCCGAAATCCCCGGCAACACCGGCAACGCCATTCGGCTGGCTGCCGTCACCGGCGCTGAACTGCACCTCGTGGAGCCGCTCGGCTTCAACTTCGACGATGCAAAGCTGCGCCGGGCGGGGCTCGACTACCACGACTTGGCGGTCCTCCAGGTCCATAAGGACCTGGCGAGCGCGTGGGCAGCTCTCACACCCCAGCGGGTCTTCGCGTTCACCTCCGATGGCGAGGAATCCTATGCGGACATCAGCTACCAGCCATCTGACGTGTTGCTCTTTGGGCCAGAGTCGGTAGGTCTGCCTCTGGAGGTCAAGAATGACCCCCGGGTGACGGCCCGGGTCAGGTTACCCATGCTCCCCACCCGGCGTTCGCTCAACCTCGCCAACTCGGCGTCAATTGTTCTCTACGAGGCATGGCGCCAGCACAGCTTCGCCGGCGCCATCGTCTAGTTTTTCCAGCCCTAAGGAGCCACCATGCCACCACGCCATGCCGAGGAAGTGTCCGAGACCGGCGCCGAAGACTTTGAACGTCTGGCACCGCTGCTCTGGAACCCGATGGGAAATGCCGTCGCAGCAGCCGCCGATATCGCCCTCGCTGACCGGGTGCTGGACATTTACTGTGGCAGCGGTGCCAGCACCATCCCGGCGGCTCAGTCCGCGGGGCCGGACGGCGTGGTTGACGCACTCGACCCCTCCCCCGGGCTTCTAGACCTGGCGAAGGCGAAAGCCGAAGCCATGCACCTCGGCACCATCAGGTTCGACACGGCCGATGTGACCGAGAGACCTGCCGACGGCGGCTATGACGTGGTGCTGTCCTGTTACGGTCTGACTCGCTTCGCGGATATGGCGCGTGCCACGACGCATCTGTCGCGGCTGCTGCGTCCTGGCGGACGGGTTGCCCTGAGCACCTGGGACGCTGGCGCCCACACGGAGTTCTGGCGAGTCCTTGAGGACGTCTGCTCGGATGATCCCTCCCGTGATGCGGTGTTGCTTGAGCGGGAGATCGCGAACGTGGCCCGGCTGGCTTCGCCCGAAAAACTGGGAGATTGGCTGTTGGGCAACGGTTTTCACACCGTCGGTGTCGACTCGGTAGCCATCGACGTGCCGCTGGATGCCCAGACAGCGTGGTCGGTGGTTCAGGGGACCGCTTTCCGACATCTTCTCCCGAACGACGAGTCAGCCGTCGAACGGATCCGGGTCGGCTTCCTCGACCGGCTCGGCAGCGGATTCGTCCTCGATGCACAATCCCTGGTGGCTGTTGCGGAGACCGCCGAATAACGGTCGGGTCAGATCGGGACTCCTCCAGCCCATCCCCTCACCGCCCAGCTCCGAAGTACTAGTGGCAGCAAAACTTGATCCTCCCGCGTCGATAAGCCGCGATGCAGGTGGTGAAAGCACTCTCACAGAACATCGAAAGGACGGTGATAGGGATGGGCAGGCAGGTGGGAGGCACTGACCAACTGAGCCGCGCCAGCAGGTCGCATGTTCTGAATCGAAGACGTGGCGCTTTATGCTTGGAGTATATGGAAACGCCACGCGCCAGCAGAACTACCTCGTCCGGTTCACCAGCGGGTGGATTCGCCGTCGACCCCAGTGCCGCTGCAACCCTGACTGATTTGTTGCTGCGAGTCGCAGCCAAAGACCAGCAAGCCTTTGCCGAGTTCTATGCGCAGACGTCCCGACGGGTCTATGGATTGGCCCGCCGTGTCCTCATTGATCCTGAGCTCAGCGAGGACACCACCCAGGAGGTTTACCTGCAGGTGTGGAATATCGCGGACCGGTTCCGACCCGACATGGGGTCACCGATGGCCTGGCTGATGACGCTGACCCATCGCCGGGCTGTGGACAAGGTTCGGTCTGAGCAGAGTTCCACTGACCGCGAAGCACGATACGGCGCCGCGATGCAGGAGATCGATCACGACGACGTCGTCGACACCGTGACCCAGCGCCTCGAGGCGGAAACCGTAGTGAAGTGCCTCGACTCGCTGACTGAGACCCAGCAGGAATCTGTGAAGCTCGCATATTACGGCGGACTGACCTACCGTGAGGTCGCCGAGAAACTTGGCGTTGCCGTGCCAACCATTAAATCGAGAATCCGTGACGGATTGCTTCGACTGAAAACCTGTTTGGGGGTGAATTGAGATGCAGAACAACGACATGTTTGATGGATCGGTCAACGATCTGGAGCATGACCTGACCGCTGGACGCGTGCTTGACTGGGCCGAGATGTATGCCCTGAACGCCCTCAGCGATGGGGAGCGCAGCACGCTTGAAAGCTATATCTCAGACGCCGACCCGATCCAGCGGGAAGCTTTTGACGAGCGTGTCCGGGGTGCCCGCGAGGCCCTTGCCCGGGCCTACGCGATCGACGACGTCGAACCGCCTCCGGCCCTGCTCGACCGCATCATGGCTCAGTTGCCAGCTGGTGCCTCCGAGCAGAACCCTTCTTCCGTGTCCGGCCGGGATCCGGTGCCGGCCGGCACCGTCGATGAGCTGGCGAACCGACGCGAGGCGAAGCAACGCCGGCCCGTGGGGCGCTGGCTGGCCGCAGCCGCAGCCGCGGTGGTGATCACCGTCGGTGGCGTCAGCGTCGCCCAGAACCTCCAGCAAACCTCAGTTGAGCAGGAAGTATTGCAAGCCCAGGATCTCCAGTCCGAAATCTTCACGATTCCGGCGGGAGGTACCGCGGAGTTGCAGCTCTCCCGTGAGGAAGATGCCGCGGTTATCACCCTGAGCGAGGTACCGGCTCCTCCCACGGGGAAGGTCTACCAAATGTGGCGGGTCCCCACGGACGGGACTGACCCGGTCTCCATCAGCACCATGACCGGTGAGGACCTGCAGGAATCGCTGGTCACGACGGTCGAAGGGATTGGTTCGTCGATGGGGTTCGCGATCACCGTCGAGCCCGACGGGGGCTCCGAACGGCCAACCCTTCCGATCGTCGCGGAGATCCCCTTCGAGGCCTGATCGGGCGCGTTGAATGGGTCCTTACGCAGCTGGACCTGGGACCCGACCATCACCGGGATGGCTAGAATCCGGCGATAGTCTGAGCTGAATTCACTGGCACCACATGGAAAGCTTCGGCGCTACGCCCGGCTGGCAGGCCGCCGCGCGCGGCGTTGTCCCGGAGCAGCTGTCGCACGACGGCGTCCATCCGGTCCGAGTCCGGGTGTTGACTGGTGTGGAAGTGAAGGGCGCGCAGCTTGTCGTCCACCGTGTCAGTGACGTCGACGAAGTGGTTCTCCAGGTGTGACGGACCAGCATAGAGCCACAGCCAGGGCACCCGGTGGCTTGCCAGCCCTGCCGCTTCCAGCTCTGGGAAGGCAAACGGATTTTCTGCTGCGGGATACACCGCCCGCGTGACTGCTTCACCGCAGGCGAGATGATCCGGGTGGCTCTTCTGAATCCGGTCCCAGTTTCGCTCCGGGTGCATTGCCAGCACCACATCAGGACGGACCCGGCGGATTACCGCCACTACCTGCTTGATCACCCCGGTGGAGGCTTCGAGGAACCCGTCACGTTCGCCCAGATAGTGGACGTCGCGAACTCCCACCTGCTGGGCCGCAGCAAGTTGTTCTGCCCTGCGGGTCCGGACGATTTCACTCTGCCCCTCAGGGTCGAACCCGCCGGCGTCGCCGTCGGTCATGATGCAGTAATCGACGACGACGCCCGCCCTCGTCCATTGGGCCACCGTTCCGGCTGCACCGAAGTCGATGTCGTCGGGGTGCGCCGCGAAGCACAGCACCCGCGTGATCTGATCGACCGCGGGATCGAAAATTGTTGCCACCTGGGTCAGGACCTGCGCTTCAGGATCTCGGCCGTTGCCTGCGGCAGCACCTTGAAAAGGTCACCGACCACACCGAAATCGGCGATCTCAAACACCGGTGAATCGGCGTCTTTGTTGACCGCGATGATGACCTTGGCGGTTTGCATCCCGGCTTTCTGCTGGATGGCGCCGGAGATGCCAGCCGAGATGTACACCTGCGGCGATACTGTTTTACCGGTCTGTCCCACCTGAGCAGAATGTTCGATCCAGCCGGCATCGGTGGCAGCACGGGATGCTCCAACGGCGCCGCCCAGCGCATCCGCGAGTTCCTCGACGGGCGTGAAGTTGCCGTCGACTCCGCGCCCACCGGCAACGATTACCCGCGCCTCGGTCAGCTCGGGTCGCCCACTTGCCGGCTTCGTTGTTCGACCGGTGATCCGGGCCGCGTTGGCAGGGGTCGGAGAGTCGACCGCGACGACGCTCGGCATTGCGCCGTTACCCACCGGTGCTACCTCGACGGTATTCGCCTTCACCGTGATGAGAGGAGTGCCGGTAGTCACCTTCGCCTCGACCGCGTAGGAGCCGGCCAGCACCGACTTGGTCACGGTGAAATCCTCGCCAATGGCAACCGCGTCAGTGATCACCCCCGAGGACAGTTGAATTCCGGCGCGGGCTGCGATCTCCTTCGCCTCAAAGGTGTTCCCCAGGAGGACGGCCGCGGGAGCGACCGATCGCACTACTTCCGTGAGGAAGGCAACCTTCCCGGCGACGAGCGAATCGTCGACGTCGGACGCGGCAGGCTGGTAGACGGAGCTGACCCCGCGAGCACCCAACTCCTGAAGGACCTGTTCGTTCAGGTCACCGATGAAGGCGACTGTGGCGTCACCGAAGGTGGTCGCAAGCGTGAGTAGTTCCCGGTGGCTCTTGTGCAGGGCCGCACCCGGGTGATCGATCAAAACGAGAACTGCAGCCATGGAGGTGGCTCCTTTGCGTGGTTCGAGCGCGGGTTCGGGCGCCGGGTGAAGGGTTTGGCTACAGCAGTTTTTGAGCTGCGAGGAAATCCACCAACCGGATTCCTGCGTCACCTTCGTCACTGATGATCGTTCCCTGGCCCCGGGGTGGCCTGGGGTCCGCGACCTGAACCACGGTCCATGCGCCGGCGAAGCCCACCTCGGCCGGGTCCACACCGACATCCTGCAACGACAGGGTGCTGAGCGGCTTTTTCTTCGCCGCCATGATGCCCTTGAAATTCGGATACCGCGGCTCATTGATCTGATCGGTTACCGAGACGAGTGCGGGCAGGGTCGCCTCAACGGTCTCCGAGTACACGTCGCCGTCGCGTCGGGCCGTCAGCGTCCAGGAACCATCCGCTGGCTGCAGCTCAAGCGATGAAGCGAACGTCACCTGGGGCAATGCCAACCGTTCGGCAAGCTGCGCTGGTACGAGCGAGGTCTCCCCGTCCGTCGATGCCATGCCGGTGATGACCAGGTCCACCGATCCGAGGTGGTCAACGACGGCGGCAAGCGCTCGGGAGGTCCCTGCTGCGTCCGATCCGGCGAGTGCATCATCGCAGAGGTGCACCCCGGCATGAGCGCCGATCTGAAGTGCCTTCTTGACGGCGCTGACGGCAGCGGGCGGCCCCATGGTGACCGCGGTGATCCGATGGCCGGCCGCTTCTCCGCCATGGGATTCAACGAGTTGCAGCGCCGCCTCGAGCGCGTATTCGTCCAATTCGGACAGGATGCTCTCATTGCGGTCGGTAGTGCGGTCCTCGCCCCTGATGTGGCGGTCGAACTGCGCGTCCGGCACATGCTTGACCAGGACCACTATGTCCAGGCCTGCGTGCGATGCCTCTTCCATTGCTACCTCTTCTGAAGTTGGGGATCTGCCCAGCCCTAGCTAACCATATCGGGATTTGGGCCTGGGTTAGCCCTCTGCCTGGCCCACTGTCACATCAATGGTCTGCACTTCCCCGTTGCGCTGGTATTCAACACTCACGGTGTCCCCCTCGGCCTGCATCCGCACAGCTGCGGTGAGGTCGCGTGGATCGGTGATGGGGCGCCCAGCCACACTGGTGATGACGTCGCCTTCCTGGAACCCTGCTGCTTCAGCGGGCGAGCCTGGCTCGACCCCTGCGACCTCCGCACCTACCGAGAAGGAGGTTTCCCCATTGGTGTTTTCGGAAGCCGATGGTGAGACCGAGACGCCAAGGAAACCATGTGAGGCGCTGCCGTTGGCGATGATCTCCCGGGCAACCCGCTCGGCATAATTAATGGGAATGGAGAACCCAACACCGATGTTTCCGGTGTTTTCCCCGGAACCCGACGAGGCGATCGCCACGTTGACGCCGATCACACTGCCTTGGCCGTCGACCAATGCACCGCCGGAGTTGCCCTGATTGATAGCGGCGTCGGTCTGAATCACGTTCAGGTAGATCGACCCCTGCGACTGGTTCTGTGGCATTTCGGTGCCTTCTGGGGGGAGGAAGTTGAAACCGTCCCCCTCTTCCTCAGGAACGGCGTCGGGGAGCTCCTCCGGTACTGCTGAGGAGGCAACACTGATCGTACGGTTCAGGGTGGAGATAATGCCGTCGGTGACGGTTCCGCTGAGTCCGAGGGGCGCCCCGATAGCAATGGCGGTGTCCCCGACATTCAGCTCATCGGAGTTCGCCAAAGTAGCGGGCTGCAGATCGGGGGCATCCACTTTGATCACCGCAAGATCGGACAGCGGATCGGTGCCGACAATCTCCGCGGGGAACACCCGCCCGTCGCTGGTACGAACCTCCACGGCTGCATCGCCCACCTGACCGCCGAGCGTCACCACATGGGTATTGGTGAGGATGTGCCCTTCGTCGTCGAGCACTATTCCGGACCCTGAACCACCCGAGCCGGCGCCGCTCACAGCGACAGTAACAACGCTGGGGGAAGCCTTTACAGCGGCCCCAGTGACTTCGTTGACACTTTCGGTGTCGTTGACCACCACGGATTGAGATTGGCCGGTGGTCCCGGCGGGGACGGTGCCCTGGTCACCGAGGAGACGGTCCGCCCCGGCGACGACCCCACCGCCGAGCAGGCCAGCGACGAGCACGCCGCTGACGAAGGCCGCTGTCCCAAAGCGCTTTTTGTCCCGCTGCTGGGGAAGGGCTGCCGGGGGCAGAGCAGAGCCGTAGAAGCCTCCGCTGGAGTAGGAGCCGTCGTCGTAAGCTGTTGCCGTGGACTGATCCGCGGAGTACTGGTCGCTGTCAGCCGCCGGGGACTGAGAAACCTGAAACGGTGAGGTGGGTGGCTGCGCCGGGTACTGCTGTGTTGACGGGTGCTGCTCTGGTGACGGGTGCTGCTCTGAGCTGACTGAGGGCCCACCGTCGGACGATGCGCCTGAGCCAGGGACCTCGCTCCCGTCGTCGGGATGAGAGGAATCCTGCCACCGGTGAAACGGTGGTGTCTGAGGGCGTGGCGGTATGTTGCGCTCGAACCCGTTGTTATTGTCGTCAGTCATCGGAAAGCCTTTCGTCTCGATGCATCGAACTATGCCAAACCAGTCTGGATCTTTGGCACACGTTCGCTGGATGAATACTGTGAGCCAACCGGGCGTCCGTTAGTCCACATCCATTCTCCCCGGCGATACTCCGCCAGCAAAGTCCCGGGCCTGGCTCTGAGCCATTTCGCTAGGGGCAGAGGTCAGTAGGTGGACTGCCCTATCGTGGCACCCTAGACTTCAAAAAGGGCGTGTAGCAGCGTCGACGGCATCTACCGCCGACCGCTGGCCTCCACGTTCAGTGAAATTCCGGGGACATTTTTCGAAGGGTATTGAATGCGATCGAGTACCAGGCGCCTTGCGGCACTAGTAGGCGTCACCGCCGGACTGATGCTGCCCCTCACTGCACTCCCCGGAGCGTTTGCGGCGCCCCCGGTGGACTTCGGTGCAGAAGAGATCGTCGATGAGGCAGGGGTACTCGACGGCGGTGGGATAGCCGAGCTTGAAGATGCTATCGCCCAACTGCGGGATGAAGAGGGCTACCGTCTGCGCGTCGTTTACGTGGACTCGTTCACCGATCCGACGGATGCCGACGAGTGGACCGAGGAAACCGCCGCACTCAGCGAACTGGGCGAGTCCGATGTCCTGTTGACCGTGTCCGTCGAGGGACAGGCCCGGTTCGTTGCAAGCAATTCCAGTCCCGTTCGAGCGGACGCACCACAAATTTTCAACTCCTACATTCTGCCTGAACTTGAGGACCGCAACTGGGCGGCAGCCGGTGTTGCTGCGGCCACCGGGGTGTCGGAATCCTTGTCCGAAGGTTCAGATAGCAACGAATCAAGCGGAAGCGGTCTCGGCGCAGTCCTGCTGGTTGGCGCGCTGGTGGCGTTGGCAGGTATCGGCGGTTTCTTCTTCCTGCGTTCCCGCAGCCAGAAGTCGCTGACCCGCGGACCGTCCCAGACCGAAGACTTCGGGCCGGGGCGTGGCCCCGACGGGGAAGTTCTCGACCCCCTGGCAGCCTTCAGCGTGGAAGAACTACGCAAAAGGGCGGGAAGCCTGCTGATCGCAGCCGATGACGCCATCAAGTCCAGTGAGCAGGAAGTCGGCTTTGCCCAGGCTCAATACGGCGATGCTGCAGTGCAACCCTTCATCGATGACATCACTGCGGCGAGGCGGCACATGAGTGAGTCCTTCAAGCTGCAGCAGCAGCTGGACGACCACATTCCAGACACCGAAGAGCAGCAGCGCACCTGGCTGGGAGACATTATCCGGCGCTGCGAATCCGTCAACGGTTCATTGCAGGAGCACAAGGCTGATTTCGACGCTCTGCGCGAGTTGGAGCGTAACGCTCCCTCAGCGCTTGCCGCTGCACAGGCCTCGGCTGAAGCAGTCAGGACCCGTGTTTCGGACGCGGAGCAGCTTCTGCAGCAGTTGCAGCAGAAGTATGCTGATTCCGCCACCTCCCAGGTACGGGACAACGTGGATCAGGCCAACGAACGGTTACAGTTCGTTGGCAGTGCCGCCGATTCAGCACAGCAGCACCTGAGTGCTGGCGATACCGGGTCTGCAGTGATCGCGGTGCGCGCAGCCGAAGAGAGTGTCCACCAGACCACGGTGTTGCTGGACGCCATTTCCAAACGGGCCACCGAACTTGATGCGGCGAAGGTAGAGCTGGACCGTTCCGTCTCTGACACGGCACAGGATCTGGCCCAGGCACAGGCGATGCTCGCCACCGGCCAGCATCAGGATCTCGCCGGCCCGGTGGCGTCCGCCGAAGCCGCTCTCACCACAGTCCGCACCGAATCAGCGGCCGGCCGGGTCGACCCGGTGTCTCTCCTCCAGCGCATTGAGGCGGCTCACGCCCAACTGGATACGGCACTGGGCGGCGTCAAGAACCAGACCGAGCAGACGCAGCGCGCCCGGGAAGCTTTGCAGCACGCAATCATGGCAGCCCAGTCCCGGATCTCCGGCACCTCCGATTACATCCGTGCCCGACGTGGCGGGGTCGGCAGCGAAGCACGCACCCGGCTCGCCGAAGCGGAGCGGAATCTCGACTACGCGGTACAGATCCAATCCGACGATCCGGTTGCGGCACTGTCCCACGCCCAGCAAGCCACTGCCTTGGCTGAACAGGCGGCACAGATCGCCCAGCAGGACGTCGACGGCTTTGGCGGCGGCATGGGAGGCTTCGGCGGCGGCGGCATGTTCGGCGGCGGCAACCAGGGTGGCGGAATGGGCGGCGCCCTCCTGGGCGGCATCCTGCTCGGCGGGATCCTCAATGGCGGCGGCGGAGGCGGCGGACTGTTCGGCGGCGGCGGCGGGGACAGCGGCGGCGGATTCGGTGGCGGCGGCGGCGACATGTTCGGAGGCGGCGGATTCGGCGGCTTCGGCGGTGGCGGTGGCGGCTTCGGCGACTTCGGAGGCGGCGGCGGCGACTTCTAGCCCGCACAACTCATCATCCTCACCCACCAGGGTGAACATTTACCCAGAACAGACGCGAAGCGAAAGGCAACCCCATGGTAAAACAGTCAATTTTCGGACGTATCGCCCAGCTGGCCAAGGCGAACATCAACTCTCTCCTCGACCAGGCCGAAGATCCTCAGAAGATGCTGGACCAGATGGTCCGCGACTACACCAATAGCATCGCCGAGGCGGAAAGCGCCGTGGCTCAGACCATCGGCAATCTGCGGATGTTGCAGGAAGACTATAAGGAAGACCTTGATAACGCCCGTAATTGGGGCAACAAGGCTCTCGCCGCGTCGAAGAAGGCTGACGAATACCGCAACGCTGGTGACACGGTCGACGCCGAGAAGTTCGACAATCTCGCGAAGGTCGCAATCCAGCGTCAGATGACCGCCGAGAATGAAGCCCGTGGTGCCGAGCCCACCATCGGCTCCCAGGAAGAGATTGTTGAGAAGCTGAAGACCGGCCTCAACCAGATGAAGGGCAAGCTCAACGAGCTGACCAGCAAGCGGGACGAGCTGATTGCCCGGTCGCGGACCGCTCAAGCCCAGCAGCAGGTCCACGACGCGGTCAAGAGCATCGACTTCATGGATCCGACCAGCGAGGTTGGACGGTTCGAAGAGAAGATCCGCCGCGAAGAGGCGCGGGTTCTCGGCCAGGCCGAACTGGCGAACTCCAGTCTGGACTCCCAGTTCGAAAGCCTTGAGGATCTCGGCGAGCAGACCGAGGTCGAGGCGCGTCTCGCAGCCTTGAAGTCGGGTGGGTCCGGTGGCCGGACACCGTCGGCCCTCGGACAGGGAAGCGACACCGACGAATATCAGCCCGGGCAGTAACGACCGCTGACCGGAATCTGCCCGTCAGCAGGATAGAAGCCGGCGTCACCGCACTCAGGTGGCGCCGGCTTTCTGCTGCCCGCACCCGGGTAGAGCGGCACTGTGGGATGCGGCAGGTAGATTGGCCTTCATGGCACCCACTATCGTATGGCTCCGTGACGACCTCAGGCTTGGTGACAACCCCGCGCTCAGTGCCGCGGTCGAGGCCAGCACCGACAACATCATCATCTGTTTCATCTTCGACGAGGAAAGCGCCGGTATCCGGCCACTTGGTGGAGCTACCCGTTGGTGGCTTCATCATTCCCTGGACCAGTTGTCCCGCACCATCGCAGACCTTGGCGGCCAGCTGGTGCTGCGCTCAGGGGCAGCCGGTCAGGTCATCCGAGGACTGGTCGCTGAGACCGGGGCGGAACGCGTGCTGTGGAACCGTCGCTACGCCCAACCCGAGAGAACCATCGATGCGGACCTGAAGTCCTGGTGTGGCGATAATGGCGTCGAGGCCACCAGTTACCAGGCCAACCTGCTATTCGAGCCCTGGCAGGTCACAACCGGAGCGGGTGGACCGTACAAGGTGTTCACGCCCTTCTGGAGGGCCTGCAAGAGCCAGCCTGAGCCCCGGGAGCCCTTGCCTGCCCCTGAGCGGTTGGCGGGCCCCACGCTGCCGTCGGACGACCTGGCCTCCTGGAGCCTGCTGCCCACCATGCCCGACTGGTCCGGTGGCCTGCAGAAACAGTGGACACCCGGTGAAGAAGGTGCCTGGGAACGGCTGGACGACTTCCTCGATGGCCCAGTCGAGGGCTACGCCGGGAACCGCGACCTTCCGGCGGTAGAGGGAACCAGCCGCCTCTCGCCACATTTGCGGTTTGGCGAGATCAGTCCGTTCCAGATTTGGCACGCTTCCAAGGCATCAACCAATGCCTCGGCCGCCCGGGATATCCAGGTCTTCGGTTCGGAGGTTGGCTGGCGGGAATTTTGCTGGCAGTTGCTCTTCCACAACCCCGATCTGGCCACCCAGAACTACCGACGGGACTTCGACGGTTTTTCCTGGCAGACGCCCACCCAGAGCGAACTCCGGGCCTGGCAGCAGGGCCACACCGGCTATCCAATGATCGACGCCGGAATGAGGCAACTCTGGGACACCGGGTGGATGCACAACCGGGTACGGATGGCTACTGCCTCCTTCCTCATCAAGAATCTGATGGTGGACTGGCGGGTTGGCGAACAGTGGTTCTGGGACACCCTGGTCGATGCTGACTCCGCGAGCAACCCGGCCAACTGGCAATGGGTCGCTGGATCTGGGGCTGACGCCTCGCCCTACTTCAGAATTTTCAACCCCGTGACGCAAAGCAAAAAGTTCGACAAGGAGGGGGTCTACCTCAAGCGTTTTGTTCCGGAGCTCAGGGACGCTGGCAACATTCACGAACCGTGGAAGGACGCTGAGGCCCCAGCAGGGTACCCCTCCCCCGTGGTGGACCTGGCAGAGACCCGTGAACGGGCGCTCTCCGCCTATCAGGACCTGCGCCGGGACTAGGAATCTAAGCAGCGGGCAGGGACCCCCTTCGAACCGCGACCCTGCCCGCTGCTTTCCGACTTGAGCACAAAAAAAGATCCCGGTCAGTGTGTCTAACACTGACCGGGATCTTTCCTTCGTTGCGGGGACAGGATTTGAACCTGTGACCTCTGGGTTATGAGCCCAGCGAGCTACCGAACTGCTCCACCCCGCGGCGTAGACTCAACGTTACGGCCCCGGGGTGGATAGTGCAAATCGGAGGGATTTGGGAGGCTATTTGCCGCCCTACTCCCCTGCTGGTGCGGTCCCTGTCTGACGTTCCTCGGCGTCGAGCGCCCGGGCCAGAGCGTCGCTCAGTCGATCCTGAGCTTCGCCATAGGCTGCAAAGTCGCCGTCGGCAAGGGCATCCTGGCCGTCCTGGATGGCCGTGTTGGCATCCTCCAGGGCCGCCCGAAGATCCGCTGATGGGTCGTCGGTGCCGCCAGTGACGGGTTCCGTCGGCGCGGGGGCGGGCTCGCCCTCGGCAGGATCGCCCTCCGCCGGAGGCGCAGCAGGGTCTGCCGGGGTCTCACCCACATTCTCGGTGTCACCTGTCACAGCTCCCGAGTCACCGCCGAATACCTGGTCGAGCGCCTCGTCCAGGGTCGGCGCGAAGCCAACTTCCTCGCCGAAGCTCACCAGCACGCGCCGGAGGACCGGGAAGGATGAGTCACCCGAGGACTGAACATAGACCGGTTGGACGTACGCCACGCCGCCGCCGATCGGCAGCGTCAGCAGGTTCCCGCTGATCACCTCAGAGGCACCCTGTCGCAGCAGGTTGAGCTCCTGCGACACTGTGGTGTCCGAGTTGAACAGGTTGGCTGCCTGCCCTGGGCCGACGGCTGAGTCCTGGCCAGAGGAGTCGAGCAGTCTCAGGGTGCCGTAGGTATCGGATTTCACTCCGTCCTCGCCGGTGCCGGCGTCGCCGTCTGCAGCGAGGAAACCGTACAGCACATTTCGCGCTTCCTGGCCCGCCGGGACGAAGGGGATGAAGGGGGTAGTCAACGAGAAGCTGGCCCCCTCCTGTTCAGGCATCTGCAGCGTCAGGTAGTAGGGCGGCTGTGGAACGCTGATGTCGTCGCCCTCAAGGGTTGGATCGTTCGGAACGCTCCAGGCCTCGTTGTTGCTGTAGAACGGCTCGGTCTCGGTCACATGGTACCGGGCCAGCAATTCACGCTGCACCTTGAAAAGATCCTCCGGGTAGCGGACGTGGGACATCAAATCAGCGGACATCTCGCTATAGGGCTGCAGCGAGGAGGGGTAGATGTTCTGCCACGCCTTGAGAATGGGGTCTTCCTCGTCCCAGGCGTACAGTTCCACCGACCCGTCGTAGGCGTCAACCGTCGCCTTGACGGCGTTCCTGATGTAGTTGACCTGCTCCGGTGGGAGCGGTGTGGCAAGGCCCTCGGCGGTCAGCGAGTCCTGGGTCGCCGACTGGAGCTCCTGCTGCGTCGAGTAAGGGTAATCCGAGGTCGTCGTGTACCCGTCGATGATCCATTTGACCCGACCATCGACGATGGCTGGGTAACTGTTGCCATCGAGCGTCAGGTACGGGGCGACCTTCTCGACCCGTTCAACTGGGTCCCGGTCATAGAAGATCTGGGACTCGCTGTTGACCTGGTCCGAAAGCAAAAGGTCAGTTGACTGGAACTTCAGCGCGTAGACCAACCGGTTGAAGATGTTCCCCACGTTGGGTCCGCCGCTGCCCTGGAAGGTGCTGCGGGACTGCTGATCGGATTCTTCGCTCTGGGGGCGGTCGATCTCAATCGGGTTTGCGCCCTCAGGAGCTCCCACCACCGAGTACAGCGGTGACTCTTCGCCGAAGTAGATCCGCGGCTCATAGGTGGACTCGTCACCAAGAGCGCCAGTGGACGGGATACCGGACTGGATGAACGTGGGGCGACCATCCGGTTCGGTGGTCGAACCGGCCGCAGCGACGATGCCGTAACCGTGGGTATACAGCACATGCTGGTTGATCCAGCCGTCCGGCACACCGGCGGTGTTCAACTCACGGACCGCGATTACCGTGTCCTCGATCTCACCGTCAATCTCGTACCGGTCTACGTTGAGTGTCTGGGGGAACTGGTAATACTGGCGGAACTGCTGCAATTGGCTGAAGGCGTCGCTGACCAGGTTCGGGTCGAGCAACCTGATGTTCGCGGTGGTCTCGCCGTCCGCGTTGAGAGCGCCCGCTTCCGGTGTCTCTACCGGGTTATAGGCGGTGGTCTCCACCTCGTCGAGACCATAGGCCGCGCGGGTGAGATCGATGTTGCGTTCAATAAACGGTTCCTCGCGGCTGAACTCGGACGGCACCACCTGGAAACGCTGAATGACCCACGGGTACACGCCACCGGCCAGAATCGCAACAATGACGAGCATTGCGGTACCGATGATCGGCAGCCGCCACCGCCCGATGACAGCTGACACGATGAACAGAACAGCGACGATGATGGCCGCGGCGGCAAGGATCGCCTTGGTGGGGATTACTGCGTTGACGTCCGTGTACAGAGCCCCATCCCAGTTCCCCCCGGTACCGGTCAGGGTGGCATAACGGTCCAGCCAGTAGTTCACGCCCTGAAGGAGCAGGAACAGGGCGGCCAGCACCGCGATGTGAATCCTGGCGGCCTTGGAAGTGAAAAGTCCCTTTTCCTCAAGGCGGATTCCGCCATACAGGTAGTGGGTGAGGATGCCCGCAATGGCGCTGATGATCACCACGCTGATCAGGAAGCCGACCAGGAAGGTCAGGAACGGCATGGTGAACACGTAGAAGGCAATATCCAGACCGAACTGCGGATCCTGCTCGCCAAAGGGTTCCTGGTTGAAGAACAGGAGGACTGGCTGCCACTGAGATGCGGCCGCTGTTCCGGCGAATGCGGCCAGCACCACTGGGATGCCGAGCATCAGCAGGCGGCGGATCGGTTCGAGTTGCGCCTGATACCGGTTCAGGTTGTCCTGAACAGCACTGTCGGGCGCGTAAATTGGGCGTGACCGGTAGGCCACCCGAAGGCTGAAATACACGCTGGCGCCCATGATCAGGAAGGCAGCCGCGAACAGTCCGATTCGTGAAAGGTTCTCGGTGACGAAAACTTCCACGAAGCCGAGCTGGTTGTACCAAAGGACGTCAGCGTAGACCTGAGAGACGTATACGAAGGCGATGACCAGAACGGCCAGCACCACCAACGTCGGGATCAGCGGGCTGCGTCTTTTCGCACTGCTGGAATTGGTTTGGCTCGGCCTGCTGCCGAACGGCCGGTCTGGTCCGGAAGTCACATTTACCTCATCGTTGGATCCGTTGGATCACGGAAACCGCTCTCGAACCGCCAAAATCAGCGGCACGACGCACTGGTCCCATGCATTTCCATTCTGCCTTGAACACGTCCAGGCCACCCAATTTCGTTCCGATCCGGGCGGCTTGACGCCAGATCGAAATGAAACTGTGTCCAAATTTCCACCCGCTGGGGCCAGGGCGACCGTTGATTGGCTGACCTATCCGGCGTCGCAGGTGGGTAGCGCCGACCCATCCTCGCCCGCCCCCAGGACGCGGACGGCCTCCGCCGCGTCGTCGAGTGTCTCCACCCGCACCACCTGCAGTCCGTCCGGCACATGCCCCACCACTTCATTGCAGTTCGCGGCGGGGGCCAGGAACACTTCCGCTCCGGCGTCCCGCGCACCGGCTAGTTTCTGGCGAATTCCACCGATCGGCCCCACCTGACCCGCCGAGTCGATGGTCCCCGTCCCCGCGAAGTGTTTACCGCCGGTGAGTTCGCCCTCGGTAAGCAGGTCAACAATGCCCAGGGCAAACATCGACCCGGCCGAGGGACCGCCGACATTGTCAAGTGCAATGGTGATGTCGAAAGGGAAGGTGAAGTTGGCGACTAGACCTACACCGAGCTGGAAATCGCCCCCCTCGGATTCCTTGGGGGTCACTGTCTCGGTGATCTTCCCGCCGTCGCGCAGCAGCCCAAGATTAACGGGGTCGCCGTTCGCTGCGTTCAGGGACTCCCGCAGGACCCCGATGTTCGTGACGTCAGTGCCGTCCACCGAGGTGATGACGTCGCCCTCTTCCAGGATGCCGGTAGCAGCCGCGTCCTCGATCAGGCCCGCAACCGAGAGTTCTTCGTCGAAGTCGATATCGAGGTGCGCGAGAGCGGCAGCGATAGCCGATTCCTGCGATGAGGTCATGGCGACCGCGTTCTGCTCCTGGATGTCTTCCTGGGTAGCATCCGGCGGGTACCGGAGTTCGCGTGGCACCACCGATTCGGTGGGATTCAGCCAGGCTCTGAACACGTCGAAGATACCAAGCTGGGTGCCCGGCCCTCCCGTCACATACACGGTGGTCAGGTCCAGGTCGCCGGAGGTGGGGTAGGTCTGGCGACCTGCAACTTCGATCAGCGGCTGGGAGTCGATTTCCCCAATCGTGTTGAAGGTTGGCCCTGGCGATTCGACCACATAGGGCGCCGGCAGCAGGACGGCAGCGCCACCGACGAGCAGCGCGAGGAACCCGGACACTGCCATCACGGTGAAGCGGGGATCCCGTTTGGCCATGGCGGGCGGCACTGGCGGGTCGTTGTAGGTGGGCTGAGTCAACAGGAAACCTTCTCTTCGTCGGACACTGCGCATGTCCTGGTGGTCCTTCACGCTGCTCTGCCGCGGCCGAACCGCGCATCATCGAGCTTCTTTAGCGTACTTGCTAGGGGCGAGCCCGGCACCCACTGAATGACCGCCGCCGCTTTGCCCTCAGCGAACGGTCCAGCGCGTTCGGGACAACCCCGGGACCCGGCGGGTAACGTGGAAGAACCGACGATGTTCGACGACTGTGCCTAGAACCCACAACCAGCAGTAGACGAGCAGCCCTTCCCAGCAGCCAATTCCAGGACCGGTGGTAGCAGTGACCTCCAACCCGTCAGATCCGTCCAACGACGACGGCGACACCCCCAAGGATCCCCTCTCCGAGATGCTGGCCCGTCTGATGGGCGGCAATGCGCAGGGCATGGATCCGCAGGCGCTAGCCAAGGCCGCCGGCCTGCCGTCCGATCCGCAGGCCATGGCGATGATGATGCAGCAGGTTCAGGCAATGTTTGCGGCACAAAGCGATGGGCCGGTGAATTGGCAGCTCGCCCACGACCACGCGCGCCGTGTCGCGGCTGCCGATGGGGACCCCTCGGTCACCCCGCAGCAGCGCAGAGACGTCGACGAGGCGCTGAGGCTCGCAGAGATGTGGCTCGACCCTGTCACCGATTTCCCTTCCACCAACACCCTTGGCCGCGCGTGGTCCCACGCGGAATGGGTCGAGGCCACCATGGACACCTGGAAGCGCCTCACGGAACCGGTGGCAGTGAGTATCGCGAAGGCTTTGTCCGACGCCATTTCCGAGCAACTGCCGGAGGAGATGAAGACCATGATGGGCGGTGCCTCCTCGATGCTGCAGAATCTCGGTGGGGCGATGTTCGGGATGCAGCTCGGCCAAGCTGTGGGCGCCCTGTCCAAGGATGTTGTCAGTTCCACCGACATTGGGGTCCCTCTCGCTGAGGGTCAGATGGCCCTCTTGCCGGTGAATGTGGCTGCCTTCGGTGAGGGCCTGGATATCCCCGAGCAGGAAGTCAGGCTTTTCCTCGCCGTACGTGAAGCCGCCCACACCCGGCTGTTCACCCAGGTGCCGTGGCTTTCGGCGCACCTGCTCGGAGCAGTCGAGAGCTACGCCAAGGGCATTCACATCGACATGTCAAAGATTGAGGAAGTGGCACGGGACATCGACCCGTCCAATCCCGAGTCCATGCAGGCTGCCCTTTCTGAGGGCGTCTTCATGCCGGGCCGCACCCCACAGCAAGACGCTGCGCTGGTGCGTCTCGAGACTGCCCTGGCCCTGGTGGAGGGGTGGGTCGATGAACTGACCGCCGCTGCCACCGCGAATCTGCCGTCCTCGGCGGCGCTGCGGGAAATGGTCCGCCGACGACGCGCTACCGGCGGGCCTGCCGAACATGCGTTCGCGTCCCTGGTGGGCCTTGAGTTACGCCCACGACGTCTACGCGACGCTGCCACGCTCTGGGCTCATCTCACCGCCGAACGGGGCGTCGAGGGCCGCGACGCGGTGTGGGAACACCCCGACCTGCTACCGACTGCCGAAGATCTCGACGACCCTCAGGGGTTCAGCCAGCGTCGACAGCTCGCTGAGTCTTCGGATTCCGAGGTGGACGCTGCCCTGCAGCGGCTACTGGACGGCGGCTTCGACGACGCCGAGGAAACTCCGAGCGCTGACGAGTCACCCGGGTCCGAGGACCAGTCGACTGACGGGGAAGATTCCCCGGAGGGCGGCAAACCGAATGCTTGAGCAGGGCGCGGCTCAGCCGACCACCCAGCTCGGCCGGACCGGAGTCGAGGTCAGCCGTCTCTGCCTCGGCACCATGATGTTCGGCGACTGGGGCAACAAGGACCATGAGGACTCGGTCAGGGTCATTCGTCGTGCCATCGACGCAGGAATCAACTTCATCGACAGCGCCGACATTTACGCCTACGGGGAGTCGGAAGAGATCGTGGGCAGGGCGGTCGCCGAGCACGGCAACCGTGAGGACCTGGTGATTGCCACCAAGTTCTTCAACGGTATGAAGCAGCAACCAAACTACCGCGGCGGGTCCCGTCACTGGATTATGCGGGCAGTCGAGGACTCCCTACGGCGGCTTCGCACCGACTACATTGACCTGTATCAAATGCACCGGCCGGATGAGCACACGGACATCGATGAAACACTCGGCGCTCTCGACGACCTCGTGCGCCAGGGCAAGGTGCGGTACATCGGTTCATCGACCTTCCAGCCGTCCCAGGTTGTCGAGGCCCAATGGGCAGCACGCCAGCACCATACGGCCCGCTTCGTCACTGAGCAGCCGCCATACTCCCTGCTGGCGCGGGGAGTCGAAGCCGACCTGTTGCCCACCACCCACCGGCATGCAATGGGCACCCTGGTGTGGAGTCCGCTTGCGGGCGGGTGGCTGTCCGGCCAATACCGGAAAGGCCAGGATCTCCCCGCCACCCGCCGTGGATCGGACAAGGAACCGTTTGATCTGACCAACCCGGTGACGGCCGCGAAGTTCGACGCCGCAGATGCGCTCGGCGCCCTGGCCGACGACCTAGGTGTTCCGTTGGCCCAGCTGGCGTTGGCGTTTGTGCTTCGCCACCCGGCGGTCACCAGTGCGATTATCGGCCCCCGCACGATGACCCAGCTCGAATCGTTGCTCGGCGCCGCATCACTTGAGCTTGACGACGCGACGCTCGACCGGATTGACGAGATTGTGCCCCCGGGGACGAATATTGACCCTCAGGACTCCGGTTTCAGCAACTACTGGCTGAGCACAGAACGGCGTCGCCGTTAGCGGCCGGCCATGCCGTGGTTGGCAGCGAACGACACACCGTCAAGGAACGCTTTAGCTGTTTCCGTTCGCGGGTACGCCTCAAGTAACCGCCAGAACACCCGATTGTGGGAGGGTTCGATGAGGTGCGCCATCTCGTGCAGGATGACGTAGTCAACCACCCAGCCGGGCATTCCCTGCAGCTTGTGCGAGAGACGAATCGTCTTACGGGCCGGTGTGGCCGACGCCCACCGGGAATTCTGGTTCGTCACCCATCCGATACTCACCGGTTGGCCCCGCCCGGCCAGATAGGCTTCCGACAGCGCTCCGGCGCGCTGCAGGAGCTCATCCCCCGGATTGGCCGGGGCTGCACCGCCCTGTGTAGGGGTCAACGGCTGATGTTTGGACAGGAGTTTGGTGACCATGCGTTGCACCCAGTCGGCTTCCTGAGCCGCGGTGAAGTGGGCTGGGATGGAAACGATGACGACGCCGTCGCGCAGGTCAGCGCTGACGGTCCGCCTGCGCTTCGTGGACCGTCTAACCTCGACGGGCGGATCCTTGACAGTCATTGAATGTCCTCACTCACTCTCCGCGAGGATCAACAGCACCGAATCCCCGTACTTCTCGAGTTTGGACGGACCGATCCCAGCCAGCGCCCCCAACTGCTCGATCGTTGTTGGCCGCGCCTCGGCGATAGCGACCAGGGTTGCGTCGGTGAACACAACGAACGCGGGCACGTCATTCTCGCGAGCCTGGTCCAACCGCCAGGCCCGCAATGCCTCAAAGGTGGCTTCCTGGTACGTGGCCGGGCAGTCACCACACCGTCCGATCTTTCGCTCGGAGCCGGACCCGAGCACCTTCCCACACACCCGGCAGGTCGACGGAGCGGACACCTTGCGGCTTTGCTTGACCTTGGGCGTACGGAAGGCCCGATCACCGACAACGCCCGGTCGAAGCCCGTCGAGGAACCGGGTCGGTTTCCGGCTGGCCCGTCCGCCCGGGGTGCGAGCGGTGGACCAGGAGAGCGCCAGGTGTTCCCTCGCCCGAGTGATGCCCACGTACAGTAGTCTGCGCTCCTCGTCGACCGCCTCCGGCGTGTCAGCGAAGGAGATTGGCATCAGACCCTCGCTGAGGCCCACCAGGAACACTGCATCCCATTCCAGGCCTTTCGCCGCGTGGAGCGACGCGAGGGTGACGCCCTGCACCGTCGGTGCGTGCTGGGCTGCGGCCCGTTCCTCGAGCTCCGCCACAAAATCCTGAAGAGTGAATCCGTCAGCGGCCCGGGATGCGCTGAGTTCATCAGCCAGGGCGACCAGCGCGGCGAGCGACTCCCACTTTTCCCGGACCGCTCCCGAGCTCGCCGGTGCCACCGAGGTGTACCCCAGGCTCGCGAGGATGTCCCGCACCAGTTGCGGGACATCGTCTGATCCCGCGGTTCTGGCACCGGCACGCAGCTGCAGCAGCGCATCCCTGACTTCCCGGCGCGCAAAAAAACGTTCACCGCCGCGAAGTTGATAGCCAATACCGGCGCTGGCAAGCGCCTGTTCATAAGCCGCTGACTGGCCGTTCGTGCGGTAGAGGATCGCGATCTCACTCGCCAGCACCCCACCGTCCATCAGCGCCTTGATCCGTCTGGCCGCTTCGGCGGCCTCCGCTTCATCGTCGCTGCACTCGGTGAACGAGGGTTCCGGTCCAGCGTCGCGCTGGGCAATGAGCTCCAGCGGGGTGGACCAACTCGAGGAGCCTGGCTGACGGCCGGTTTCCGCGGTTCGCGCGGCCAACAGGTTGTTGGCTAGCTTGACCACCTGCGGCGTGGACCGGTAATCGCGAACCAACCGCACCACCTGTGCACCCTCATACCGACCGGTGAAATCAAGCAAATGCCGCGAGGTTGCCCCGGTGAACGAGTAGATGGTCTGACTGGCATCACCGACCACGCATAGCTCGCGGCGATCACCGAGCCACAAATCGAGCAACCGCTGCTGCAGCGGGGAAACGTCCTGATACTCGTCGACCACGAAATGCCGGTATTGGGCGCGCACGGTGGCCGCAACCTTCTCATCCTCCTGCAGGATCCCCACCGTAATCAGCAGCACATCCTCGAAGTCGATGACGTTGCGGTCAAGCTTGAGGTCCTCATAGCCAGCGAAGATACGGGCGACTGTGGTGTGGTCCATGCCTGCGGGCTCCACCCGCCCAGCCGCCGCGGCCGTATACCGCTCGGGGGTAAGCATGGACACTTTGGCCCATTCGATCTCCGCAGCAACATCCCTGATCGCCGCTCGATCCGTCGATAACCGGAGTCGCCGCGATGCTTCTGCAATGAGCTGCGCTTTGTGGTCTACCAGAGCAGGCAGGGGCCCGCCCACTGCCTGCGGCCAGAAGTACTGTAACTGCCGCAGGGCGGCGGCGTGGAACGTCCGCGCCTGCACTCCAGAGGCGGACAGGTCGCGGAGCCTGGTCCGCATTTCGGCGGCGGCGCGGGCCGTGAAGGTCACCGCCAACACCTGTTGTGGTTTGTAGACACCGGTGTGGACACCATAGGCAATCCGGTGGGTGATGGCCCGGGTTTTACCCGTTCCCGCACCGGCGAGAACGCAGAGCGGCCCGGTCAGCGTGGAAGCGACGGTCCGCTGTTCGTCATCGAGGCCAGCGAGGATCCTCTCTTCGAGAGTTGTCTCCATACCTAGAGTTTGCCCCCCTCGACTGCCAAGTCCAGGGACCCGCCGTACCAGTGTTCGATCAGGGCCCGCGAGACTGAAGCTCCAGTGGGAATAGTGATTTCACCGCTTCGCACTGCCTGAAGCAGTTCCGCCCGCGTGAACCATCGGACGTCCATGATCTCCACACCATCCGGCACCTGGTTGGTGTTCACGGCAGTGGCGATAAACCCCAGCATTAGGGAGGCAGGGAACGGCCACGGCTGCGAGCCCAGGTACCGGGGTGAGTGCACCTCAATACCTGATTCTTCCCCCACCTCGCGGATAACAGCAGCTTCCAGCGACTCTCCTGGTTCGACGAAACCCGCCAGGGTGGAAAACCGTCCCTCGGGCCAGGCGGCCGCGGATCCCAGGAGGAGCCGATCGGCGTCGTCCACCACTGCGACAATAATGGCCGGGTCGGTCCTCGGGTAGTGGGTTGACCCATCGGCCGGACAGCGCCGCACCCAGCCCCCGTCGACGACCTCCGTCATCGCGCCACACCGGGGGCAATGAATGTGCTTGGCATGCCAGTTCGCAATCGACGCGGCCTGAACGAAGATGCCGGCGTCCCTGCCCGAGAGAGCCAAGGCCGACTCTCGAAGGCCCAGCCAGCTCGCGGTGTCAAACCTTTCGCTGTCCATGGATTCCAGCACTGCGAGCAGAATGTGGGTTCCGGTCGGGATGCCTCCGTGATCGGGGTCGTCGGCAAGAGTTCGCCCCAGGTAGACCACAGTTTCCGGACGGCTCACGGTCGCCGAGTCCACGAACAGGAGGTTCCCGTCAACCACTGGGGATTTGCCCTGGGCGATGAACATCACACGCGTGGCGGGGGCACCCCACAGCTCGTCGAGCAGAGAGGGACTTGAACGCAGTGCCCCTCCGCGGTCCAGCGCCACCCGCGCCAGCGGTAGCGTTCCGAAGGACTGAAGGGTGGGAATCCGGAGGGTTTCACTCATGGTTCTACGGTACGTTCTCGGTCCCCCAAAACACATTTCACCGCCACTTTGGGTGACCGCGATAGCAGCTTCTGACGACTCGCCGACCGGCAAGGGCCCTTTCTGGGAAGGACAGCCCTACCGTTGAGGATGTGAAACGGACACCCATGGAACTCGCGGCGATTGCCAGCGCCGCCGTACCCGGGCTTACCCCTACCGGGGTGGCTGGCATCCCCGATGATGCCGCAGATTTCGAATCGGCACTGCTAGTCGACGACTCCGGGAAACAGTGGCGGGTGCGGTCCCCTAAGCATCCCGACGCGTCGATGAGGCTTGAGACTGAGCTGCAGGCGTTGAAGGCATTCACACCCGCGATCAGGGCGGAACTGCCGTTCCTGGTCCCCCACATTGCAGGGACACTGCGGCAGGGCGAGCTGTGCACCTTCGTGTACGCCCACCTCGAAGGTTCAGTCCGCGAGCTGGACGACCTCGCCGGTGGGGGCAGGGAGCTGGTTACGGAACTCGGGCGGATGCTCGCCGCGATCCACGACCTGCCACCGTTACTGGTCCATAACGCCGACCTGCCCAGCTACGAGGCGAACGAGTTCCGGCAACGGAAGCTGAACGAACTGGACCAGGCCGCCATCACTGGCAGAATTCCTGCACATCTCCTGCGACGGTGGGAACACGCGCTCGAGGATGTCACGCTCTGGCGATTCCACGCGACAGTGGTCCATGGGGACCTTCACGAAGACAATCTTCTGGTCTCGGCCGGTCGGGTCAGCGCGGTAACGGGTTGGACAGACCTGCGCGTGGGCGATCCGGCCGACGACTTTGCCTGGCTGCTGGCAGCCAGCGACCCAGGATTCGCCGAGGCCGTCCACAACGCCTACGTCGCGGCTCGCGGCGAAGCCGCTGACCCGCATCTGATGCGACGCGCTGCTCTCGCGGCAGAGTTCGCCTTGGCTCAGTGGTTGGTGCGGGGCGTGGCGATGGACAATTCCGAGATGATCGCCGAGGCCGAGGACATGATGTCCACCCTTGACCGGGATTTGCAGGCCGAGGAAGCAGCCGCGGCCGCCTACCGGGCACAGGAGTCGCAGCACCAGGCGGACGCCACGGTCGCTGGGACCGACGGTGCCGACATGAACCGTGCCGACATGAACCGTGCCGACATGAACCGTGCCGACCGCAAGGATCCCGACCGCGGGGTCGTGGAACCCGTCCAACCGAGTGATGACAACCCGGTGGCTGGGGAACCCCTTGACGACGACGGCGATGACACACCGGGCCTCGACGACGGCGATCCTGTCACCAGCGCTGGTACCGACTCGCCGGACACTGACCGCGGCGCAGGGACAGAGTCGACCGACACCACCGAGAAACCTCGCCGGTTTTCGGTCTCGCCGGTTCCGGCCGACGACACTGAGACGTCAGCGCTGCCGATCATCAAGTCCAACTGATCCTTCGCAGCAGTCGGCAGTAAGCGCAGGCGACCTAGTCCTCGGGCAGGGACGTGGCCCTGGTAATGATGTCTTCGAGTCCCGCCTCGCTGGCCAGATCATGTGGTCGAATCACCGTATCGGTGGTGGCATAGTAAAAAGCCGCTTGTACAGACTCCAGCGGAACGCTTTTCAACCTCGCCCATGCCAACCGGTAGACGGCGAGCTGCACCGACCGCACCGTCAGTTTCTGCTGCGATGGCGGGATGCCAGTCTTCCAGTCGACCAGTTCCCATGTTCCATCGTCATGACGGAACACCGCGTCGATGCGTCCCCGAACCACCAGTGAACCCACCTTCGTTTCGATGGGGACCTCAAGTTCCACCGGCACGCGATGGGCCCACACCGACTGCCTGAAGGTGGCGATCATACTGTCGAGGTCCAGGGCGTCGTCGACATGGGAATCGGCTCCCGGGGTTTCACCGAGGTCCAGCATGCCGCTGGTCCCGTAGTACTCCTCTATCCAGGTGTGGAAGGCTGTGCCGCGCCGGGCTGCCATTCCAGGGCGCCGCGGCACCGGCCGCCGGAGTTGACGGGCCACCGCAGCAGGATCGTCGGATAACTCCACCAGGAGGGAAGCCGAGATGTGAGCCGGGAGTTCGACTTCTGAACTGCCCGTTGCCCGGGAATGCCGGGCCAGGGCCAGTCGTGTCTCCTCGGACCACCGCCCGCCGGCGCCTGCCGGCCCTGGCCGGGCCTCGGTCTTGGTCATATCGGATGCCCCGGTTGCCGCCGCCAGGACCGCAGCCGCTGCGGTCTCCATGTCCGGACGACGTGCGGCCAGCGGGTCTGCTGGCCACGCGGCACGGGCTTCCACCGTGTTGGCCGGGTTATTGTCTCCTTCCTCCTCCTGGGTCAGCCACTCCAGTACGGTGAACCCCGGCTGGTGGTGCTCGGCCAGGTCCAGCAACTCAGTGAGGTAGATGGACGCTGGGGTGGGCTTGGTCCGGCCGCCACCCCAGGCCGACGAGGTGCAGACCAGGACGTGCTTGGCACGGGTGAACGCGACGTAGGCAAGCCGGCGTTCCTCCCGCTCGGCGTGGTAGCGGGCCTCCGCGGTGAACTCCTTCTCGCTGGCTATCCATGACACCTGATCCTCCTGTTCCCAGTCCCAGTGCGGCAGTTCTCCCGCGTCTCCCCTGAGATTCCAGGGAATAGCCGAGTCACCGCTGCTCCACCGCGAGTCGGATCCGCTGGGAAAGGCGCCCTCGTTGAGCCCGGGGACGACGACGATGTCCCACTCCAGCCCTTTCGCGGCATGCACGGTAAGGAGCTGCACAGCATCCCGGTTGGTCTCGAGTGCGGTGACGGGCAACCCGTCCTCTTCGGCATCTGCTGCCTCAAGCCAGGCCAGGAATGCGGCCAGATCTACGCGTTCCGCCGTCGAGCTGAATCCGGCGACGGCGTCCACGAAAGCGTCAAGGTTGCGCCGTGCTTCATGAATCCCCACCCGCGGTTTGGCTGCCACCTCGATATCGAGCAGGATGCGACGTTCCACCTCGTTGATCAGGGTGGTGAGATCATCCCCGACGAAGTCCCTGAGCACTCGTAATTCGTCACGGAGACGGGTGAGCCGGATTCGTCCTTCGCTGCTCAGCCCGCGTCCACTCTTTGAGACCCAATCAGCCGGAGGAAGATGGTCAACCGCCTCGACCAGACTGCCAAGTTCGACGGTGTCGGGCAGCACCGGCTCGGCGTCCTGCGCGGGGCTGGTTCCGGCGTCGTCGGCTGGTTCCGTGGGGAGCGCAGACCAGAGCCTCCGGTGGGCCAGTTGCCTGGACCAGTCACCCAGGGCCATGATGTCCGCCGCGCCGATCCGCCAGCGGGCGCTCGACAGCAGTCGCAGCAGGGAATCAGATCGATCCGGGTCGCCGAGCACCCGCAGCACTGCGAGTAGCTCGACGATTTCGGGTGTGCGGAGCAAGCCTCCCAGTCCCACAATCTGCACCGGAATCCCCCGCTTCGCCAGTTCCTGCCGGATGGGTTCAAACTGCCGCCGCCCACGGCATAGCACTGCGACGGTCGGTTTAAGCGCCCGTCCCTCGGCGCTGACTTCAAAACCTCGCCGTCGATGGCGCTCCACCTGGTCCGCCAGGGCAACGGCCTCGCCCGTCACTGTTCTGCCGTCCAGCTGCACGGATGCTTCGCACAGGTACCTCCCCAGATACACCTCCCCCACTCCTGCCCGGGGTTTCGGTTCCAGCGGAGGGACGAACAGGGTGGAGCTGCGCAGCCAGCTGGGTTGACGATTGAGTTCTGAGGCCACAGCGTTGGCTGCCGCGAGAATACTGGTGCCGTTGCGCCAGGCGACCGAAAGGTTGGCGACTGGTGAAGGGCGTAACCCGCCGTCGACTGTGAGGGGGAACGTGGTGCGGAACGTGCCCAGTTGACCGGCCGAAGCGCCGCGGAAACCGTAGATCGACTGGTGGGGGTCCCCCACAGCTGTCACCGCCCGGCCGTCGCCGAAGAGCTTTGAGAACAGCACCATCTGAGCAAACGACGTGTCCTGGAATTCATCCAGCAGGACAACCCGGAATTTCTGGCGCTCCAGCTCCACCGCCTCGGGGATGTCACTGACAATCCTCGCTGCGAGAGCGACCAGATCACCGAAATCGAGCTGCCGACGGGTGTGCTTGGCGTCGGAATAGTGTTCGACCAGTTCCGTGACGGTGACCCGGGTTCGCAGCTTGTCCAGCATCTTGGCAACAGCCTGCGCCGGGCGGCGTGTGGTGCCTGCCGCGTACTCGAGCCCGCTGACGGCCGCGATGTGCTCCCTCAGCAGCGCCCTCACTTCGGCTGGTGTCACCAAATGCTCAGCGCATTCCCCGGCCATGGTGAGGACCGCCTTGACCAGAGTGGATTTCGCGGCACTGAAATGCTCCCACTCCCCCTCATACGCTTCCACCACAGAACTGGCCAGCTGCCAGGCCTGTGCAGCACCGAGCAGCACCGAGTCGCGCTCCACCCCGATGCGCAATCCATAGTCCTGGACAATCGAGTTGGCGTACGAGTGATAGGTTGACACGCTCGGGTCCAGCCGGTCCTCGTCGGGGCCTTCAGATCCCGCGGCGACCAACGCTGGGTACAGTGCCGATAACTGCTGCCGGATCCGGGTGGACAACTCTCCGGCTGCCTTCTTGGTGAAAGTCACACCCAGGATCTGCTCCGGCCGGACCAGTCCGTTGGCTACCAACCAGACCACCCGGTCAGCCATGGTTTTGGTCTTACCCGATCCAGCGCCTGCGATGACGAGCAGCGGCTCGAGTGGCGCCTCAATAATGGTGACCTGGTCGGGTGTGGGGTACTGCACCGGCGATGTGGGGTCACGGTGCAGTAGTTCAGCGAGTTCTCTGGCAGAAAACCGCTGGGCCACCCGATTCGCGGGACCTCCGCCAGTTGTGACAGGTGCTGCTGCGCTGCTCATTCGGTCACCTGCCGTCCCTCTTGGCACAGCGGACAGATTTCGGGCAGTCGGCAGCCTGACCCGCCGTGGCCTGATCGCTTCGGATCATGCACCGTATCGAACTGCGCTGACGACATGAGACGTGCTGCTTCCTCGATCATTTCGCGGGCCCAGCCATCGTCGGTTGACAGGGCTGGTTGCTGCTGGACTCCGGCTTCCTTGCGGGTGGTTCCCAGCTGGACCAGGGCAGCCCCGCCCGATCCGGCGACCTGGCCGGCAGAGAGCGCCCCTTCGTTCACGGCGACCTGGTAGGAGGCCAGCTGAGGGTGCCGGTCCAGATCCGCCAACGAGGGTGAAGATTTGCCGGTTTTCAGGTCGACAATGACCAGTCTGCCCTCAGCATCAATTTCCAACCGGTCGACCTGCCCCCGCAATCTCGCGACTCGGGGAGCATCCCCGATGGCCACCTCCAGGTCCACTTCGAAATCGACCTCTGTGCCGACCAGTGACCGACCCGCCTGCCGCATCGCGATCACATAGCCAGCGAGCTTCCGCACCATCTGTTCGGCACGCTGAAAATCGATCCTCCCCTCCCAGTTCTCCTTCATCCCCAGGGAGGGCCACCGACGCTGCAACTCTTCAACATAGTGATTACCGGTGGCATCCGGGAAGTCCTGGGCAATACTGTGCACCAGCGTCCCCAAAGACCGCGCGAAATCCATGGTGGGCTCGCCGCCGACCGCCGACACAAACCAGTTCAACGGTGATTTCAGGACAGCATCGACTTTGGAAGGAGACACCGGGATGGGCTGGTCAGCGGGTACCACCGGCGCGCTGGAGGACAGCCCCTGGAGGCCCCACCACTCACGGGGGTGGGCTCCCGGCACCGTAGGAGAATGGTTGACCATGGCGCCCAGATGGTGGGTCGCTTCCCGGGAGAGTTCGGGGTATGCGGTCGCCTGCTGGGCATACTTCCTCAGTTCAGCGACGAGCGCGCGCAGCGTCAGCGGACGTTGCACCTCGGTCCGGGACCGCTCCAACTGACCGGGAGGCAACGGATCCACCAAGTCCAGGAACGGTGAGGGCTGTGCCTGATCGGATGCCACGGCACAGCAGATCAATTCCTCGGTTGCCCGAGATACGGCGACCGAGAAGCTGCGAAGCTCGTCGAAGCGGATCTCCTGCATGAGGATTAACGGGTCGCGATGCCGGCGAAAATCGGCTCCATGATCCATCAGCGCGGTGAGTTCACCTGACCCAAGCAATTCGCCCCTGAGCCGCAAATTGGGCCAGGTCCCCTCCTGGATTCCTGCCACGATCACCACCGACCATTCCCGACCGGAAGCGCTGGCTGGGGTGAGTAGCGCCACGGATTCCTGGTTCTGGGCGCGCGGCGCCAACGTGTCCATTGGCAGTTCCTGGCTGGTCAGGTACTCAAGGAACCGGGCCGGCGCCGCCCCGGGCACCTGGTCGACGAACCGTTCGGCCGTCTGGAACAGTGCCACTACTGCGTCGAGGTCACGATCCGCACGGGCCGCGGATGCCCCCTCTGCAATCGCTGAGTCGGCCCACGGAGTTGACCACCCTGAGGCCTCCCAGAGCGCCCACAACACCGTCTCGGGGTTGGCGCCATGCGTCTGCAGAGCTGACGTTCCTGCTGAGATCATCCGTGCGATCCTGCGTGCCGCTTTACCGCCCTGCAGCCCTGGGCCAATCAGCGAGGGATTGGTGAGTACCTCAACCAGCAACTCGTCGCTGGTCCTCCCCCGGCCTGCCCCCACTTCCGTCTGGCGAAGGCTCTGACGCAGCCGGCGGAGCTCGAGTGTCCCCGCGCCGCCTATCCGCGAGGACAGCAGGGACACGGCCAACGCCGCATCCAGGGTCACCTGACCCAAAACCACTCCGAAAATGTCCAGTAACGGTTTTACCGCTGGTTCATCACGAATGGCCCGCTCGGCTGCCGGCACGTTGACCGCAATCCCCTGCCCGGTCAGATAACGCTGAAACTCGGCCAGTTGGGCACCGGTCCTCACGATGACTGCAATGTCGCCGAGACTGCGTCCGGCGAAGAGTTGTGCCTCGAGGATCCGTTGGGCCACATACCGCAGCTCGTGGAACGGGGAATCCACCAAATGCGCGGAGACCAGCCCCACCTCGTTGCGTGGAGGCGGACCCTGTGGGACGGGCTCCAGGGTCCTGTACGCGCCCGCGCCGCCCACGACCGAGATGCGGGAGGCAACGTTTTGCCATGCCTCCGCCAACGGACCGGTCAGCCGGTGGGAGGACCTGAGCCCGACGGTCAGCAGCTTGGTGTTCCTCGTGAGGTCCTGCCCCAGCCTGCCGGTCAGCTCAGGCCGGGCGCCCCTGAAACCGTGAACAACGGTGTCCGGGCACGACGCCACGAGGACGTCGCCGTCCCTGCCGAGCAGGGTGAACAAGGCGTGGACAGCCGCGTTCGACTCCTGGTAGTCGTCAACGAGGATGAGCTGCAGCCGGGATCGCTCCTGTGCCAACAGGTCCGCGTCGACCTCCAGCAGGTTCCGGGCCGCGGTCAGCACGCCCGCTGGGTCGAATGCCTCGGGCATCCGCAGATCCAGAACGTCACGGTATTCCTGGTACAGCCGGGCGCCCGCGGTCCAGTCTGGGCGGCTGAAACGACGCCCAAGCTCGGCCAGTTCATCAGGATGCATACCGTACTCGCTGACCCGGTCGAAGAGCTCCCGCACTTCTTGTCTGAATCCTCTGGTGGGAAGGGCGAGGGTCAATCCCTCCGGCCACCCCAGCGGTGTTGCCCCGGGGCGGTTGTGACCGTCCAGGAGTTCCTTGATGATGAGGTCCTGTTCCGCCCCGGAGAGGAGCCGCGGGCTGCGAATGAGCTCGGGGCTCCGTCCTTCAATGCGCGCCCTGCGGATCAGGTCAAAGGCATACGATGCCCAGGTCCGTGCTGGCGCTGCACTGAGACTGCGGTTAAGGCGGGAGGTCAACGCGTCACGCAGCCGGGCTGCGCTCAGGCGGGACGGGGCCAACATCAGGACTGAGGCCGGATCCAGGCCTTCCTGGTCGATCCGCCGGACCGCCGCTTCGACCAACACTGTTGACTTGCCGGTCCCGGGGCCGCCCAGCACCAGCACCGGCCCGCTACCGGCCCCAAGAGCAACGATTTCTGCTTGTTCAGGGCTGAGGTGCGGGGCCGTGGCTGACGGTTTCCCGGCCAGCGCATCACCGGGTGTCACCAATCGCGGTCTAGCGTTCATGGTTACAGCCAATCACGGGGCTCCGACGTTTTAGGGATCGGCTCCGAAACCCTGGCCAGCGCGGCACGGGTAGCGTCGATTGCACCCCGTTCGGTTTCGGTTGGGTTCCATCGTGCCGCGGCCATCTCGATGATGTACCCCGGCTCCGCCTGGGCGTGGGACCGGGTGTCCACGCTGGTGCGCAGAGGGGTCCCTTCAGCCGCATAGCGGGGGAAAGCCTCCGCACTGTGGCCGAGCGGGGGAAGCCCGTTGGCACGGACCACCCGCCACCACGGTGTACCGTCGCCGCACCGGGACATCGCGGCACCGACCTGACGGGGGCCAGCACACTCCAGAAGCTCGGAGATGTCGCCGTAGGAAAGGACTGAACCGCCAGGAATCATTCCTGCTATCTCGTACACTGCCTCGGCGAAATCAGCATTCATAAATTCCAGCCTAACCGGACCCACCTCACCCGAAATGTCGGTGCCGGAGGATAGCGTCAAAGGCATGGATAGCTGGCATCATCACCCACGAGCGGCCTTCGACCTCGAGACCACTGGACGCGACCCGCTGGTTGCCCGGATTGTCACCGCGTCGATCGTACTGGTGGATGCGGAGGGCACAGTGCTTGAGCAACATGAGTGGTTGGCCGATCCCGGTGTTGAGATCCCCCGGGAGGCTGCGGCAATCCATGGGGTCAGCACCGATCGGGCCCGTGCCGAGGGCCAGCCGGTTGGCCAGGTCGTGCACGAAATCGCCGCTGTCCTGAATCGTCTGTTCGCAGCGGGAATTCCTGTCCTGGCTTTCAACGCACGCTATGACTTCACTGTGCTGGCCAGCGAAGGTGCCAGGCATACGGTGCCCGTGCCCCTGCCGTTCCCTGTCCTGGACCCGTACATCATCGACAAGCAGGCCGATCGTTTCCGTCGCGGAAAACGGACCCTGACAGCCATGTCTGAACACTACGGGGTGGTGTTGGAGAACGCCCACACGTCGGCCGCGGATGTACTGGCGACCTTGCAGGTCGCGGCAATCCTCGCCGAACGGTTTCCGCATCTGCAACGTCCAGCAGGTGTTCTTCATGCATCGCAGGTGGTGTGGGCAGCCCGTCAGGCCGCAAGCTTCCAGGAGTACCTCCGCCGTGAGGATCCGGCGGCAGTTGTTGAAGGGCGCTGGCCCGCCATCGCCTCCTAGGGACAACCTCGGAATGCCGCAGCGGACCCGGCTTTCCGAAGATTCTTCGATCTAGCGACGAGGAACGTCCATATGACGCCAGATGAGTGATTCAGGGCACTAAAGTTCAGTCACTTCTTTCATGCGTGTGATGATGGCTTGGGCGTCGACCGATTCGCCCTCCGGCCGTGACGCAACCAATCATCCGGCCGTCGCCAGCAACCATGAGGGCCCATGATCACAGTTTCCGACCTGCGCAAGACCTACCGGCAGGGCACCCGTACCATCACAGCCCTTGATGGGGTGAGCCTGACCGTGCCCCGTGGGTCGATCCACGGCGTCATCGGTCACTCCGGGGCGGGAAAGTCGACCCTCGTACGGTGCCTGACCCTGCTGGACCGTCCCACCTCCGGATCGGTCACCATTGACGGTCGTGAACTGACAGCTGTCAAGGATTCGGAGATCCGCACTGCGCGCCGTCGAATTGGGATGGTCTTCCAGCACGCCAACCTGATGGATTCCCGCACTGCGGCCCAGAATGTGGCACACCCCCTGGAACTGGTGAAGACCCCCACGGCAGATATTTCTTCCACGGTGGCACGTCTGCTGGATTTAGTGGGTTTGACTGGCTTCGCCGATGCCTACCCATCACAGTTGTCCGGTGGCCAGAAGCAGCGGGTGGGTATTGCCCGGGCGCTCGCCTCCGATCCTGACGTACTGCTCTGCGACGAGCCCACCTCGGCACTCGATCCAACCACCACAGACGACATCCTCGATCTGATCCATAACCTCACTGACACGCTGGGCTTGACGGTGCTGATCATCACCCATGAGATGAACGTCGTGAAGCGCATCTGCGATTCGGTGTCGCTGCTGGAGGATGGCCGGGTCGTTGAACATGGCAGGCTGCAGGACGTGGCGGCCAGGCTCGACGGAAAGCTGTCCCGTGCACTGCTGCCGCTACCTGCCCATAGTCCAGGAGGGTTGCCGGCGCTCGAACTGCTCCTTGCGGGGGATATCGCATCGGGCCCGGTCCTGTCCGACCTGGGTCGACGGTTCGATCTGAGTATCAATGTGCTCGCTGGCAGCGTCGAGAATCTCGCCGATAGCCGTTTCGGTCGGCTACGAATTGAAGTGAGCGAACTGGCGCCAGTGGACGAAATGCTGCAGTACCTGCAGTCCCAGGGCGTCGCGGCGAAGGTGGCATGATGGATTTTCTTGATCAACTCTTCACCAACCCCGGCATCACCCGTGCGCTGCCCGAAGAATTCGCAGCAACGATGCAGATGATCGGCATCTCCGGGTTCTTCACCCTTCTGGTGGGGTTGCCGTTGGGCGTGTTTCTTTCCGCCGGCGCACCCGACGGGTTGCGGCCGATGCCGCTGACCAACAAGGTGGTCAGCGGCGTCGTCGTCAATATCACCCGTTCCATTCCGTTCGCCATCCTGATGGTGTCGCTGATCCCGCTTGCCCGGCTTCTGACGGGCACCTCGATTGGACCGGTCGCGGCATCGGTATCACTGAGCATCGGTGCCATCCCGTTCTTCGCCCGACTGGTGGAGACCTCCCTGCGCGACGTCGGCTCGGGCAAGATCGACGCTGCACTCGTGATGGGTTCCACCCGAATGCAGGTGGTAACCAAGGTGCTGCTCCGTGAGGCGCTCCCGGGTCTGATTGCCGCGTTCACGACGACGCTGGTCACCCTGGTCGGCTACTCGGCGATGGCCGGCATCATCGGCGGCGGCGGGCTGGGCCGGCTGGCCTACAACTATGGTCTCCAACGGTTCGACACCACCGTCATGGTGGTGGTAATCGTCATCATCGTCCTTATCGTGCAGGCCATTCAGCTGGCCGGGGACTGGGCCGCGCGCCGGGTGGATCACCGTTCGGCCGCGACAGCAGGACGCGGTAAACGGCTGCGTCGTCAGGCCGCAGTCCAGGTGGTCGGCAGCTGACGCCGTCGCTGTTCCCACCACTGACTTCCTGCACCTACTTTTGCACGTCCCCTTGAAAGGAAACCTATTGCGTAAGCTACTCACCCTTGCTGCTACCGGCGTCACTGCTACCCTCCTGCTGAGCGCCTGTGGCGGTTCCGCCGACACCGAGGTCGTCTCCTCACTGGATCCCGCCAACCCGCAAACCATCACCGTTGGGGCGAGCCCGCAGCCCCATGCCCGGATCCTTGAGTTCGTCGACGAGAATCTCGCCGAGGAAGCCGGACTCGACCTCGAGATCACCGAGTTCGACGATTACACCACCCCGAATATCGCGCTCAGCGACGGTGACCTGGACGCCAACTACTTCCAGCACCTGCCGTACTTCGACAGCCAGGTCGAAGGCCAGGGGTACGACTTTGCGCACGGCGAAGGCGTCCACATCGAGCCGTACGCTGCCTTCTCCGAACAGCACGAGGACGTCTCGGACATCCCCGAGGGCGGACGCATCGCGATCACCAATGACCCCTCCAACCAGGCCCGCGCCCTGACGCTGTTGCAGGATGCCGGGGTTCTTGAGGGCATCACCGAGGACGCCTCAGTGCTGGCGCTCTCCGACGAGCAGAACCCGATGGGTCTGGAGTTCATCGAGAACCAGCCCGAGCTACTGCTCAACGATCTGCAGGACCCCAGCGTTGACCTGGCCATCATCAATGGCAATTACATTCTCGACGCGGGTCTCAGCACCGCTGATGCGCTCGTCGTTGAATCGCTCGATGGCAATCCCTACGCCAATTTCCTGGCCTGGAACACCGCTTCGGAGGGTGATGCCCGGATCGCGAAGCTCGAGGAGCTGCTGCACTCCCCCGAGGTCAAGTCCTATATCGAGGAACAGTGGCCCAGCGGAGATGTCGCACCCGCGTCCTAGCGGTCATACGAGGGAACCCCTCACAGAAACGGCTTTCGTTTCCGTGCGGGGTTCCCTTTTTTAATCCTGGGTCGGCTAGTGGGTATCAGCTGTCAGGTGTTGCCCCTGCTGCGGCAGCCGCAGCGGCCGGCAACGCATCGTAGATCCGGTTCATGGCTGCGTCGTCGTGGGCTGACGACAGGAACCACGCCTCAAAGACTGACGGCGGCAAATAGACACCCGAGTCCAGCATCGAATGGAAGAACGGTGCGTAGCGGTAGGAATCCTGGGCCAGCGCGTCGGCGTAATTGTGGACGCCGCCCGACGACGTCCCGAAGGCTACGCTGAACAGGTTCCCGGCCCGCTGGATGGAATGGTCGACGCCGGCGCGATCCAGTTCAGTGGAGAGCGCGGTTGACAGTGCCAGGGAGTTGGAGTCGATCTGCCGGTAGACGTCAGCGGTTGCATGGCTCAACTGGGCAACCCCGGCGGCCATTGCCAGCGGGTTCCCGGACAGGGTGCCCGCCTGGTACACCGGTCCCAGGGGAGCCAGATAGTTCATGACGTCCTCACGACCGCCGAGGGCGGCTGCGGGGAGTCCACCCCCGATCACCTTTCCGAAGGTCAGCAGGTCGGGGGTCCACGCTTCCTCTGCGCCACCGGCGCCGCCAGTGAGGCCCCAGTATCCACCCGGGTCCACCCTGAAGCCGGTGAGGACCTCGTCGATAATGAGCAGTGCGCCGTGGGCGGCGGTGATCCGGGACAGGCCCGCGTTGAAGCCCTGCCCGGGGGTCACTACCCCCATGTTGGCTGGTGCGGCCTCGGTAATGACGGCGGCGATGGAATTACCGTGGTCGGCGAAAGCCGCTTCGACAGCGGCCAGGTCATTGTAGGGCAGCACCAGGGTTTCCGCTGCGGTCGCGGCGGTGACCCCGGCCGAGCCTGGGAGCGCGAGAGTTGCCACACCCGACCCGGCTGCTGCCAGGAGGGAATCCAGATGACCGTGGTAGCAGCCGGCAAACTTCACGATCAGGTTGCGGCCGGTGAAGCCGCGGGCCAAGCGGACTGCCGTCATGGTCGCCTCGGTCCCCGTGGAGACCATCCGCAGCCGCTCCACCGCTGGTACCCGATCCTTCACCAGCTGCGCGAGGTCAGCCTCGGCCGGGGTCGACGCCCCAAAGGACAGGCCCTTGTCCGCCGCACGGTGCACCGCGTCCAGCACGGCCGGGTGCCCGTGTCCGAGCAGCGCCGGACCCCAGGAACACACCAGGTCGACATATTCGCGACCGTCGGCGTCGGTCACGTGAGGGCCTTTGGCCGAGACCAGGAAGCGGGGGGTTCCACCGACCGATCCGAAAGCCCGGACCGGAGAGTTGACGCCGCCAGGCATGAGGGCCTGCGCCCGTGTGAACAGTTCTTCTGAAACGGTCATGTTTTACTCCTTTAGCCAGCCGGCTAGTTCGGCGGCCCAGTAGGTCAGGATGATGTTCGCCCCGGCACGTTTGATGCCGAGAACTGATTCTTCGATTGCCCGACGACGGTCGATCCAGCCATTGGCTGCGGCGGCCTCGATCATGGCGTACTCCCCCGAGATCTGGTAAGCGCCCACCGGCACGGGAGACAGCGCGGCAACATCAGCGAGGATGTCGAGGTAGCTCATTGCTGGTTTGACCATCACCATGTCTGCGCCCTCTTCAAGGTCCAACTCGACCTCCAGGAGTGCTTCGCGGCGGTTCGCTGCATCCATTTGGTAGGTTCGCCGGTCACCCGTGAGCTGCGAGTCGACTGCCTCACGGAATGGGCCGTAAAAGGCTGACGCGTATTTGGCGGCGTAGGCCAGGACAGCCGTCTCCTGATGCCCTGCTTCCTCAAGCGCCTGGCGGATAACCGCTACTTGACCGTCCATCATGCCGGACGGGCCAAGAACATGCGCTCCGGCGTTGGCCTGGGCGACAGCCATTTCGGCATACACCGCCAGCGTCGCGTCGTTGTCGACCGTTCCGTCGGACGCGAGCACACCGCAGTGCCCATGGTCGGTGAATTCGTCGAGGCAGACGTCGCTCATCACCACCAGCTCGTCTCCCACCTCGGACCGCACGTCAGCGATCGCCCGGTTCAGGACCCCGTCCGGGTCGAGGCCTGCGCTGCCCGTCGCATCGCGGTGGGCGGGGATACCAAAGAGCATGATCCCGCCGACGCCCAACTGGACCGCCTCGGCGGCGGCACGCTTCAGTGACTCGGTGCTGTGTTGAACTACTCCCGGCATCGAGGAAATGGGGTGTGGGCTGGTGAGGCCCTCCCGGATGAACGCTGGCAGCACCAGTTCGGCGGGGCTCAGACGGTGCTCGGCGGTCAGGCGCCTAAGCGCCGGAGTGGTCCGCAGCCGGCGTGGTCGGTGGTGGGGGAAACTCATGGGTGCTCCTCTTCTCTTGCCTTCAGTTTTTCACGATCGGTGTGCTCCTGCATCGCGGCTGCGATCGCATCGGCGATCCCCGCGGGCGTGGGGTCGGCCGCTACAGCGGCGATGGGGATACCGCACCGCCGCGCTTCAGCGGCGGTGCTGGCGCCGATCATGACGGCGGCGAGTCCAGCCGGGAAGCCTTCGATGGGCGAGAAAGGGGTTTGTTCGCTCAACCTGCGGACGGTACTGGGGGACGTGAACACCACGGCATCGATAGCACCAGCTGTGACTGCTGCCCAGAAACCGGCGGGGTCCAGTTCGGGTAGCTCCGGGCGACTACCCGAGGCACCCCGTCCGCTGGCTCCAGTTTCATCGTCTCGAACGGCTCGACTGGCTCCCACACTGGCGGTGATCCGACGCGACGGGTCCGCCGGGTAGGCCACGGTGCGGTACGCGGTGACTTGCACCAGGTCCCAGCCCTGACCGACCAGGAGGCGCTCAAGTGTGTCGGCTGCAATGTCGGCTTGTGGCAGGAGGATGCGGCCCTCGGGGGTCAGCCCCCTGAAGGCGGCGGCCAGCCCCGCCGCCGAACTCTCATGGCCGGTCCGATCGGGCACCAGATCAGCTCTCAGGCCTTCGGCGAACAGCGCTCCCGCGGTGGCCTCCCCCACCGCCGCGATGCGTGTGCCGGACGGGACCGCTGAGCTAAGCCCCAGTCCCCGGCGAGCCAACTGCTGTTTCAGCGCCCGAACTGTGGTGCTGCTGGTCACCACGAGCCAGCTGAACGCTCCGCTGGCCAGCCCCTTCAGGGCTGCATCGAACAACTCCGAGTCGTCAGGAGTCTCGAAGTCAATCAGGGGCAGCAGTTGCACTGCCGCCCCCCGGGAGTGGAGCTCCCCGGCCGTCCGGACGGCTTGGTCGGCGCCTCGCAGCAACACCACGCGGACACCCTCCAGCGTGTGATTACCGGAAGTCGGGGCTGGGTTCATTGGGCGGTGAGCGGAGCGATGCCCGCGGCACCAGCGGCGAGCAGATCCTCGGCGAGCCCAACGCCCAGCGCGTCAGCGCCATCGACTGAGAGGTCCCCGCCGGAACGAGCCAGCCGGAGCAACTGGGTTCCGTCGAGGCTGCACACCACAGCCTGTAGCGTCAGGACGTCGCCGGTCACCGTGGCGAGAGCCCCGATCGGGGCACTGCATCCTGCCTCGAGGCGGCGCAGGACCGCCCGCTCGGCTGTGACTGCCAGCCGGGTGGTGGTGTGATCGTAGTCCTTGAGGGCTGCGGCGAAGGGGGAGTCGACGGCGTCACCGGTTCGGCACTCGACTGCCAATGCACCCTGCCCGGGCGCAGGGAGCATCACGGCCGGGTCAATGAGCTCGGTAATGACGCTTTCGCGACCCAACCGGAACAATCCGGCGGCAGCGAGCACCACCGCGTCCAGGTCCCCCGGACCCGACTCGCTCAGCCCGGCGACCCTGGCGAGACGAGTGTCAACGTTGCCCCTGATGTCAATAACCTCCAGCCCTGGTCGTGCGGCACGCAACTGGGCGGCCCGTCGCGGGGAACCGGTGCCCACAGTTGCACCGTCAGGGAGGGTGGCCAACGTGAGCCCGTCCCTGGCACACAGGGCATCACGGGTGTCAGCCCGTTCGGGAATGGCTGCGACGTTCAACCCCTCGGCGGGGACCGTTGGCAGGTCCTTGAGCGAGTGCACGGCAAGGTCACAGCGGTCAGCCAGCAGTGCATCGCGCAGCGCAGCGACAAACACGCCGGTCCCCCCGATCTGGGTGAGCGATCCCTTGTGCACGTCCCCCTCGGTGCGGATCCGGACCAGCTCGTGGACTGCACCGCTGAGCGAGCTGATCCGCTCGGCAACAGTGGTGGTCTGGGTGAGCGCCAACGCACTGGCGCGGGTGCCCACCCGCAGGGACCCGGTCACGAGGCTGGTGCCGTCCCCGGTAGTCCGACAGTCGAGTCCGCTGCGGCGACCGTGGGCTTGGGGCCCCTGCGGTTGGCACAGCAGTTGGGCCGGCAGACATCGAACCAGGGTCCGAGTTTCGTGGCGGACGGCCGGTCGGCGATGTTGTTGTCGACAGTACGTTCGCAGACCAGGTCGATCAGGCCCGCAACGAACTTGTCGTGGGTTCCCGGGGTGGGGACCCGTTCGGCGAGGACACCCAGGTCGGCGCAGGTTTCAAGGGCCTCAGTGTCGAGATCCCATTTCACTTCCATGTGGTCGCTGACAAATCCGAGGGGAACAATGACGACGCCCTTGGTGCCCGCCGCAGCGAGATCCTTGATGGCATCGTTGATGTCGGGCTCCAACCACGGCACATGTGGTGCGCCCGACCGTGATTGGTAGACGAGCGACCAGTCGACCCCGGCGGATTCCGGAACCCGGTCGAGCACAGCCTGGGCTGTGGCCAGGTGTTGGGCGACGTAGGCCCCCTCGGCGTAGGCGGGGCCGCCGTCGGCCGCACCATTGACCCGGGGCCCTGCGGCCTCGGCGTCGCCCGTGGGAATTGAGTGGGTGGCGAACAGGATATGGATTGGGGCGTCGGTTTCACCGCTGTCGGTCAGCTTCTGGCGCAGCGCTGAAAGACCGTTGGTCACACCCTCGACGAACGGCTCGACGAATCCGGGGTGGTCGAAGTACTGCCTGACCTTGTCGACCTCAAGCTTGCCGTCGAGGCCGGTCTCTACCAGGGCCATTCCCAGGTCTTCGCGGTACTGGCGGCAGCTGGAGTAGCAGGAGTAGGCGCTCGTGGTGACGGTCAGCACGCGGCGGTGACCGGCGTCGTATGCCTCCTGCAGGGTGTCCGCAATGAACGGTGCCCAGTTACGGTTGCCCCAAAACACCGGTAGGTCGATGCCCCGGTTGGCCAGTTCGGCCTCCATTGCCGCCTTCAACGCGCGGTTCTGAGCGTTGATGGGACTGATGCCGCCATTGGCGCGGTAGTGGTGCGACACCTCCTCGAGCCGCTCGTCGGGGATTCCCCGGCCCCGAGTGACGTTACGGAGGAAGGGGATCACGTCCTCCTGACCCTCGGGTCCGCCGAAGGAGGCGAGCACGATGGCGTCGTAACTCTTCGGGGCCATGCGTCCGTTGTCGTCAACGCCGTCCAGTGGGTGAAATGCCTGAGCGGTCATAGGAGCACCTCTGCAATCCCGGCGGTATCAATCCGCCGTCCGGTATAGAAGGGAATTTCGTCACGCACGTGCCGCCGCGCCTCGGTCTCCCGCAGGTGGCGCATCAGGTCAACCAGGTCAACCAGGTCTGGCGCTTCGAGAGCGAGGATCCACTCCCAGTCGCCGAGAGCGAAGGATGAGACGGTGTTGGAGAGGACCTGAGGGTAGTCCCGGCCCTTCAAACCATGGTCGTAGAGCATCTCGCGGCGCTCTTCCGAGGGGAGGATGTACCAGTCATAGGAGCGGACGAACGGGTAGACACAGACCCATTCGGCCGGTGCCACTCCGCGCGAGAACGCCGGGGAGTGGCTCTTCGAGAATTCAGCGGCCCGGTGCACCCCCATGGCGGACCAGACAATCTCGGCCGTGGCGAACTCGGTGGTCCGCCGGATCTTCCGGACCGCGGCCTGCAGCGCTTCGGGCTGGGAGCCGTGCAGCCAGACCATCACATCGGCGTCTTCTCGCATTCCGGAGACGTCGTAAAAACCGCGCAGCGTCACGCCGTCGGCGTCGAGCGACTCGATGACCTGCTGGAGGGATCCGGTGGCGGAGCCCTGTGTCACGGCGCTGCGTTTGAACACCGTCCATAGGGTGAAGAACAGCTCTGCCGCGGCGTCGCCGTCGGTGGCTGTCGAGGGATTGTGCGTGTGCTCCGTGCGGGTTTGCTCACTCATGGTACTAGTCTGCCCCTCAGTGAGGAGCAAACCGAAATCTGAGGTTCTACTGCGCGTAGAAAGTTGCGAAGATCACAGACCGGTCGGGTCCTTGGCCTGCGGGGCCAACCGATCTGCGAGTGCTTTGGCCCTCACCCTGGCGTCGTCGATGACGGCCACCAGACCTGTTCCCGCGAGCCACGCACCGGTGATTTCGAGGTGGCGCTCCGAGGCCGCGGCGGCCCGGACCCGGGCCACCAGGTCACGGTGACCGACTGAGGCGTGGGGCAGGGCACCGTTCCAGCGGACCACTTTCCATCCCACCACGTCAGCTTCATCGATGGTGGTCTCAAGGAGCGCTGAGGCGTCGGCGAGCGCCGCCCTGTAGAGCGCGGCGTCGTCGGCCACTTCGTCGCCGAGCTGACCGGCTCTCCCGTAGGACAGCCTGAGCACGTGGCTGCCGGGTCCCGCCTGATCCGCGAGCCAGGACCATTTCGCGGTGGCGTGGGTGAGCGCTTTGGCACTGACGCCCTCAGCCCCGGCCGCTACCAGCACCCCGGTCCCCCGCGGGTGGGCATCGAGCTCCGGAACGTCGACGACGAGGGTCACCAGAGCCACCCCCGGAACCGCCTGGGGGCGGTCCTCCCGCAGCCTCGGCAGTGCATCACCGAGAAGGTCAACAGCGCCTGGCCCGTCCACGGCCATCACCAGCGCGTCGGCGGCAACGGGCCCGCTGGCGGTGGCCACGGTCCAGCCCGACCCCGATCGGGCGATTGAGAGTGCCTCACTGTCCGGCCTGAGATCGGCTCCGCCGGCACGAAGTTCGTCGGTCAATGCAGCGGTGAGTTGGGCCATGCCCCCGCTCAGGCCGCCGACGGCCGAGCCGGCGGGCGCTGCCGCGCGCATGGCCCCGACGGCCGCACCGAGCGATCCGTGCTGCTTCATCATTTTGCGAAGTCCCGGTGCTACGGAATCAACATCGAGGTCATCAGGGTCTGCCGAGAAGACCCCTCCAACCACTGGCGCGACCAGGCGGGTAAGAACATCGATGCCCATCCGGGCACGCACCACCTCGCCGAGGCTGACTCCCTCGTCCTTGTACAGGCTGCCCAGTGGAAGCACCTTGTCCAGCGATGCCCGCAACGCACCGGCCCTGCCGATCGCCCGGACAATCTCAGGGTCGAGTACATCAGCGGGAATCCCGAGGATGCCGCTCCGAGGGAGGGGCATAGCACTGTGTTGGGGGTCTTTGCCGGGGAACCTGATCCACGCGCCCGCCGGGTTAGGGGTGACGAGGTGGTCGGCCAAACCAAGCTGACGGGCCAGCGCGGGCACCGTGTCCGAGCGGGTTGAGTAGGATTCAGCTCCGCTGTCCAGCCTCAGTCCCGCCACTTCGTGGTCGGCGACGCAGCCGCCGAAGGCTGATGACCGTTCGAGGACGGTTACGGTCAGACCGCGTGCCAACAGCTCGCGGGCCACGATCAGTCCGGCCATCCCGCCCCCAACCACAACGACGGGTTTACCCGGCGTCACGCGTGGGACATTGCTACGGTGCGGCATGCTTACGGTTCCACCGAGTGAATCAGTTGGACAATCCGCGTCAGGACCGCCGGATCGGTCTCAGGTGGCACGCCGTGGCCCAGGTTGACGACGTGGCCGGGAGCGGCCGACCCCGCCTTCAGCACGTCGAGCACGTGAGCCTCGAGGACCTCCCACGGAGCTGAAAGCAGCGCCGGGTCGATGTTGCCCTGCAGGGGAACTGCGCCACCGAGCCGGCGATTGGCCTCGTCGAGGGGTAGCCGGTAGTCAACTCCGACCACATCGACACCAACCTCATGCATGGCCACCAGAAGTTCCGAAGTGCCGGTCCCGAAATGGATCAGAGGCGCTCCGAGGCCGCGGACGAAATCCAGGGCCCGTCCGGACGCCGGCGCGACGTGCGCCTGATAGTCGGCCAGGCCCAGTGACCCTGCCCACGAGTCGAAGAGTTGGGCGGCGCTCGCTCCTGCTTCCAGCTGGGCTTTCAGGAACTTTCCCGAAGCGTCGGCAGCCCAGCGTGTCAGCGCACCCCAGGTCTCCGGATCGGCGTGCATCATGGTGCGTGGGCCGAGGTGATCCCTGGACGGCTTGCCCTCGACCATGTAGGCAGCGAGGGTGAAGGGTGCGCCAGCGAACCCGATGAGCGGGGTGCTGCCGAGCTCGGCCACGGTCAGGGCGACTGCCTGCCGGATAGGTTCCAGCGCTTCGTCGGTCAATTCAGGAAGCGCTGCGACATCCGCGGCGGTGCGGACTGGTGTGCCCAGCACCGGTCCGACCCCCGGCACAATATCGACGTCCACGCCGGCCAGCTTGAGCGGGATGACGATGTCGGAGAAGAAGATGGCGGCGTCGACGTCGTGCCTGCGGACCGGCTGGAGGGTAATTTCGGAGGCCATCGCCGGGTCGAGGCACGAATCGAGCATCTCCGTCCCCCGCCGCAGCTCCCGATACTCGGGCAGGGACCGACCGGCCTGGCGCATGAACCACACAGGACGCCTGCTGGGACGCTCACCGCGGTAGGCCGAGATCAGCGGCGAGGAGGAAGTCCGGCCGTCTACCAGGGGGTGTGCTGCACTTAAAGTCATATCTCGATTGTGCCAAGTTCGGGCGGTTTCGGTTAACCCACCGGGCACGAGAGCGGCCTGGCCCTCTCGGTTGGCCGGGCACGAGCGCTGACCAGGTGGTGAATCTCACCTCCTGGTAGGTCGCCGGAACGGCTGGAAAGACGCCGAACTTAGGCAAACCTATTCATGCCTTGGAAGCGCGTTTCGCTATGCTGAGTGAGCTGTGGTTTTACTATCTCTGGTTGCAACCCATTCCGATGTGGACTTGGAAACCGTCGCCCGACTCAGCGTCGGCGCCGACCAAGTCGCATCCGCCGTGCTCGCTGACGGGCCCGCCGTCTCCGGCGCGATCACCCTCGCCACCTGCAACCGTCTCGAAATCTATTGTGATGCCGCCTCCGTCGACGACGTCGAGGCCGCGCGCTCCGCAGTCATCACGCGTATCAGCGGACTGTCCGGGTTGCCCGAAAGCTGGGTCTCCTCGGCGTTCACCACGCGTACCGGTGAAGATGTGGCCCGTCATCTGTTTGCCGTGGGAGCGGGCCTTGACTCGGCTGTCGTTGGTGAACGTGAGATCGCCGGGCAGGTCCGCCGGGCACTGATCGAATCACAGGCCAACGGCACCACCAGTGGCCCTCTGGTCCGACTGTTTCAGGAAGCCTCGCGCACCGCCAAAGACGTCGGGGCACAGACTGCTCTGGGCAGCCAGGGCCGGTCAATCGTCTCAGTGGCGTTGGAGCTTGCCGCCGATCTGTCGCTGACCCGCGAATTCACCGACAAGTCAGTGGTGGTGTTTGGGACCGGCGCCTACGCTGGCGCAACGATGGCACTGCTGAAGGAAAAAGGCTGCACCGACATTTCAGTGTTCTCCTCCTCCGGGCGCTCCGAGGCTTTCGTCTCTACCCGCGGTGGCGTGGCTCTTACCGCCGAGGATCTTCCAGCAGCACTGACGACCGCCGATATCGTGGTCGGCTGCAGCGGCAGCGACAACCGGGTGGAGGCGGCCGACGTCGAGCGTGTTCGTGCCAGCGTCGCCAAGCAGCTCATCGTCGTCGATCTGGCCCTCAGCCACGACTTCGACCCGGCGGTGGGTTCCCTTGACAACGTCGAACTGATTACCCTCGAGTCGGTCCGGCTCGCGGCTCCGAGTGAGCAAGCGGCAGCGCTCAGCCAGGCAAGCTCCCTCGTCGCCGACGCAGCCCGCACTTTCCAGGACCGTCAGAACTCACGGGCCATGGACACTGCGATCGTTGCCTTGCGGAAGCACACCCAGCAGGTACTCGAATCAGAGATGCAGAAGGTCAGGGCACAACACGGCTGCACCGCCGCCGCCGAGGAAGTGGAGTTCGCGCTCCGCCGGATGGTCCGCCAACTCCTCCACGTTCCCACCGTGCGCGCCCGCGAGCTCGCCGCCGAAGGACGACAGCAGGATTACGCAGCTGCTCTTGAAGCCCTCTACGGGATCGACCTTGAGACGCCTGCCGACCAGTCTGCTGAAACCAGTTGCCCGGTGCGGCAGGACCCGCCGGCCACGGGCACTGCGTAACACCCGCAGCTTCGTTCCGAGCGATCACCTTGCTACCCAAGAGTTCGACGTCGGCACCTGCCTTCTGGCTCGGGCCTAGTAGACTGGCTTGTCCGGTTCGATCTGCTTGACCCATGCGAGGATGCCGCCGTCAACGTTGTAGACCCGGGAGTGCCCTTCCGCGCGAAGGTGCTGCACCACGTCAGCCGACCGGCTGCCCGCCTTGCAATGCACATACACGTCCCGGTCAGGGCTGACCGTCTGCTCCCCGGACAGGATTGCGTTCCTGGGCATCAGGGTGGCCCCGTCAATACTGACGATCTCGTACTCACCCGGTTCCCTGACATCGATGAGGTCGAAGTCCCTGCTTCCACTTCCGCGTTCGCGCAGCAACGTCTCCAGTTCCATCACGCTGACTGAGGGGACATCTGGTGCCTTCTCGGTCGGCAGACCGCAGAACGCCTGATAGTCGATCAACTCGGTCACCGGGGCCGCATCTGGATCACGGCGGACCCGCACCTCGCGCCAGGTCATTTCCAGGGCGTCGAAGATCAGTACCCGGCCCAAAAGGGAAACCCCCGTGCCTGTGATGAGCTTGATCGCTTCGTTGACCATCACCGAACCGATCTGCGCGCAGAGGACGCCGAGAACTCCGCCCTCGGCGCAGGACGGCACCGCGCCGGGCGGCGGGGCATCCGGGTAGAGATCGCGGTAGCTCGGACCGTGCTGAGCCCAGAACACGCTCACCTGGCCGTCAAACCGCAGAATTGACCCCCACACATAGGGCTTGCCGAGGATCTCCGCGGCGTCGTTGACCAGGTAGCGGGTCGCAAAATTGTCAGTTCCGTCGAGGATCAGATCGTACTCAGCGAAAATCTGCAGGGCGTTGCTGTTGTCCAGGCGCACCACATGCTGTTGGACTGTCACCAGCGGGTTCAGCTCCGCGATGCTCTCTGCCGCCGACTGCGCTTTCGGCTGCCCCACGTTCGACACCCCGTGAATGATCTGCCGCTGCAGGTTCGAAACGTCGACGACGTCGTCGTCGACAATCCCGATCGTGCCCACCCCTGCTGCCGCCAGATACAGCAACGCCGGCGAGCCCAGCCCACCAGCCCCGATCACCAGCACCCGGGCGTTCTTCAGCCGCTGCTGAGCCGTCAGACCAAAACCGGGAATGATCAGATGGCGCGAATACCGTTCGGTCTCTTCACGCGATAGATCTGCATGCGGGGCAACCAGGGGGTCAAGCCCTGCTACAGGTGAGCTCATGCATCAAATGTATGCCCGTTGAACTCTCGGAGGCCACCCGTGCCATCCCGAGGTTACCCGCGGGTAAACTGGTGGCTACTCCCCTGGGCCCATCACCCCACAGTGAACCCGTCCCACCGATCAAAGGCCAAAACAAGCGTGAGCGCAGCAGTACCGACCGGCGGCAAAGCCACACGCCTCCCCCGAGACGAGCGGAGGCGCCAGCTGTTGAATGCTGCCCACGAAGTATTTGTCGCCAATGGGTACCACGGTGCCGCGATGGACGAGATCGCCGAGGTGGCCAAGGTCAGCAAACCGGTGTTGTACCAGCACTTCCCGGGGAAGCGGGAGCTGTATCTGGCACTGCTGGAGAATCATTTGGCTGAGCTGACCGCGCTGCTCGTCCACGCACTGCAGTCCACCAGCGATAACAAGCTGCGGGTCCACGCAACCATGCGCGCCTATTTCCAGTTCATCGCCCAGGACAGTCAGGCTCACCGGCTGGTGTTTGAATCCGACCTGTTCAACGACCCCGATGTCAGCGGCCGGCTCGAGGAGTTCAACGCCCGGTTCGCTGATGCCATCGCCGGGGTTATTGCTGAAGACACCCACCTGTCCCACCTGGAAGCCACCCTCCTGGGACACGGCCTTGCTGGTATGGCGCAGGTCAGTGCACGGTACTGGCTGGAGACTGACGGCACCCTGGACATCGATGCTGCCAGCGAGCTGATTTACCGTTTAGCTTGGCGCGGAATCAGTCGCTTCCCCAAGGAAATCTAGAGTAAGTTCCAGTGAGGGCACTTACCCACCCAGTTACCGCAACATCAGGAGGAAACCGCCATGGAAATCAAAATTGGTATCCAGAACGTCAATCGGGAAATCGTTCTCGAATCCGAGCAGACAGCCGACGAGGTTGCCGACATTGTCGCGAAGGCCATGAACGGCGGCGCTGAACTGCGGTTGGCCGACAGCAAGGGCCGCCACGTGATCGTCCCATCGAACGTTCTCGGCTACGTCGAAATCGGTGCCGAAGAGTCGCGCCGGGTAGGGTTCGGGGCACTCTAAACGGGTCTTGAGGGCGGGCGGAGGCGACCGTGCTGACACTGATCGCCGTCGCCGCCGCGACCCTTGTGATCGGCTTTGCCGTGAGGATCACCGACCGACGGCATCAGCGGTACAACCCCCTGGTCCTCCCCGGGATTGCCCTGCTTACTGGGCTGCTGGGATGGATCATCGTGCAGTTCACCGGGCTAGGGTACGACCCGGCCCATTTCTGGCTCAGTTGGGCCCTACCCATCCTCGCCTCGACGCTTCTGACCATCGCCCTCGCCTGGTGGCTGGGACGACACCGTGAAACGGCAGAAGCGGAGGCGTTCAGGAGCGTGGCTGATGACTAGCCTTGGCACTGTATTCGGGCCGCATTCAGGTGGCCGCTGTACGCTCATCAGATGAGTGTTGTACCGCAGCCCACCGTGACCCTCGACGACCGTTTCGCTCGGGAACTGAGCGAAATGGCTGTTCCCTGGCAGGCCGACGAAGCGCCGGATCCCCGGTTGCTGGTCCTCAACGTCCCGCTCGCAGCCGAACTGGGGCTCGATTCGAAGTCATTGCGGACCACTCAGGGTTCGCGGCTTTTGACCGGCACTTTCCTGCCGCCGGGTGCCACCCCCGTGGCCCAGGCCTATTCCGGTCACCAGTTCGGCGGGTTCTCCCCCCGGCTCGGTGATGGCCGGGCACTTCTCCTCGGTGAAATCGCCGATCCTGCAGGCGGAATACACGATCTCCATCTGAAAGGTTCCGGGCGCACACCGTTTGCACGGGGCGGCGACGGGTTGGCGGCCGTAGGACCGATGCTCCGCGAGTATCTCATCAGCGAGGCCATGCATGCCCTGGGCATCCCGACCACCCGGGCTCTCGCTGTTGTGGCCACCGGACGCCAGGTACGCAGGGAGACCCTCCTGCCAGGTGCCGTCCTCGCCCGGGTGGCCGGCAGCCATCTGCGGGTAGGCAGCTTCCAGTTTGCCCAGACGACGGGCGACGTCGGCCTGATCCGCCGGCTAGCCGATCACGCGCTGGCCCGCCACTATCCCGACGCCGCTCACTCCGAGCACCCCTACCTCGCCCTCTTCGAGGCGGTCATGGCTGCGCAGGCGGCGCTGGTGGCTCAGTGGATGCTGGTCGGGTTTGTTCACGGCGTCATGAACACCGATAACATGACCATCTCTGGCGAGACCATCGACTATGGGCCCTGCGCCTTTATGGATGAATTCAACCCAGCGGCGGTGTACAGCTCAATCGATGAGAGCGGACGGTATGCGTATGCCAACCAGCCGGTAGTGGCCGAATGGAACCTGGCCCGGCTTGCTGAAGCGCTCCTGCCCCTGATCCACGATGACCAGGAGAAGGCCGTCGCACTGGCCACCGATGCGCTCGGCGGGTTCCGTCGACTGTACGGCGACGCCTGGACAACGGGAATGAAAGCCAAACTCGGCCTGGCCGGCAATCCTGACGATTCACTCCAATCACTGATCGATGACCTACTCGCGCTGCTTCAGGCTGATCGGGTCGACTACACCTCCTTCTTCAGGAGCCTCGCCGCTGCCGCCCGGGGCGACACCGATCCGGTGCGGATCCAGTGTGACGATGCCGTTGGGGTGGACGCCTGGCTTCATCGCTGGCGCGCTCTCGGGCCCGACGCCACCGCACTCGACCGGGTCAACCCCGCCTACATCCCGCGCAATCATCTGGTGGAGGAAGCTCTGGCAGCTGCGACGGACGGGGATCTGATGCCCTTTGAACGACTTCTGGAAGCCGTGACCTCACCGTACGACGAGCGGCCCGGGATGGAACGTTATGCGGCTGCCGCACCTGAAGATTTCGGCGCCTACCGGACTTTCTGCGGTACCTGAAATTCGTTCGCCTGACGGTCTGTTGGGCGCCGAAAAATGTCGGTGGCAGGTGATGTGATGGAGGTATGAAGCAGCAGGAGAAAGCCGGTGTGAACCGCAGCATCGCTGCGGCGGCCACCGAGGTTGAACTGGCTGGCCCCGAATCCCTGGTGGCCATGTTGCTGCCCGGGGAAGCCAACCGTGTCCCCGCGAAGGAACCCGCCGGACAAGCCGCTGACGGACCGGCTGACAAAGCATCTGAGGCTTCTGACGAACCATCTGAGGCTGCGTCGGATCCGGTGGCGACGATCTCGGATTTGTTACTGGCCGCGGATCGGTTGCTGTCCTGGGTGACCGCCCGGCAGGCCGAGCTGGTCGCTGATCTGCACCGGGAAGTGCAAAGCCTCGCCACCTCCGGCTCCTCGTCCCGGCAGGGTATCGGCACAGGGCTCGGGTTCACGCTCACCGCCGAGGAACTCGCACCCCTGCTGAATCTTTCCGGGCGGGCCGCCCACCGGTTGTTGGGTCACAGCCTGACCCTGGCCCTGGACCTCCCGGAAACCCTCCAGTCCCTGGGAATGGGGGTGATCTCGGTCCGGCAAGCCCAGATCATCGCCGACGAAGCCCTGTTCCTCCCGGCCGAGGTGCTGTCCGGGTTCGAGGATCAAGTCCTCCAACGAGGAGCGCACCTGACTCCACCCCGATTGACAAGCCTCTGCCACCGGATCCGGGAAAAGCTCC